>NC_014816.1:300000-552500 GCF_000175215.2 Asticcacaulis excentricus CB 48
GTAAACGTTGGGGGTATTGCCTCTTTGCAGATTACCGGCCATGACGGAAAACGCGCACGGGCTGTGCTGATATAGCCCCTCACCCCGACCCTTTCCCGTTATCGGGCGAGGGGGAGATACTGATGACCGAGAAAAAACCCGGCTGGTTTTCGCGCCTGACGCAGGGCCTGTCGAAAACCTCTCAGCAACTGACCGAGCAGGTGACGAGCGTCTTCGTCGCCAACAAGACGCTGGACGCCGCCGCCGTTGAGGCCTTGGAGGACATGCTGATCGAAAGCGATTTCGGCCCGCATATCGCCGCGTCTATCGCCGGGAAGATGGCCGCCAAAAAATTCGCTTCGACCGATGATTACGCAGTCAAGGAGGCTTTGGCCGAAGCCATTGCCGAGGAACTGAAAGGCCGCGAAGACCGCTTCGATCCGTTGTCCGGCCCCAAGCCCTATATCGTGCTGTTTGTCGGGGTGAACGGGTCTGGTAAGACGACAACCTTGGGCAAGATCGCCGCCGCTCTGACGACGAAGGGCGCTAAGGTCCTGATCGTGGCGGGGGACACCTTCCGCGCGGCTGCGGTTGAGCAGCTGAAGGTCTGGGCCGAACGCGCCAAAGCCGACTTCATGGGCCGCAAGACCGGGGCCGATGCGGCCGGTCTGGCCTATGATGCCACCGTGCGCGCCAAGGAAGAGGGCTACGATGTCGTGCTGATCGACACCGCGGGCCGCCTTCAAAACAAGCAGCAACTGATGGACGAGCTTTTGAAGATCGTCCGCGTCATCAAGAAGGTCGATCCGGATGCCCCGCACGAGACGCTTCTGGTCCTCGATGCTACGGTGGGACGCAATGCGCTTAGTCAGGAACAGATTTTCGGGCGTCAGGCCTTTGTGTCGGGCCTCGTCATGACCAAGCTGGACGGCACGGCGCGCGGCGGCATACTGGTCCCCATTGCCAAGGCTTCGGATGCGCCCATCAAGCTGATCGGGGTGGGTGAAGATATAGATGACCTTCAACCCTTCCGCGCCAGTGCCTTCGCCCGCTCCATGGTCGGGCTTGAACCCCTCGGAGACTAGAGCCGAAAATTCCATAAGGAATGAGTCCGCTCTAAACTCTGGTTTAACGCACTTTTTATCCGAAAGGTGCGTCACATTTTTCGGAAAGCCCATCGAAGATGACCGCCCCCAAAGAAGACCCGCGCATCGAGATTACCGAGGCTCAGGCAGAAGCCCTGCCCGAAGCGATCGTGCCCGACGCCCCGGAACCGGCGGCCACCAACTGGACCAAGACGGCGATCGACTTCGGGCCTGTGATCGGGTTCGGCATCAGTTTCTTTATCTTCCGTGCACTCAAGGTTGGTGGCACGGACGCCACGGCGCCGATGATCTGGGCGACGGGGGTGTTGATCGTCATTTCCATCGTCGCTCTGATCGCGGCCTATATTATCGAAAAGCGGGTGGCGTGGATTCCGCTGGTGGCGACCTTGTTCGCCATTCCAATGGGTCTGATGACGATTTTCTTCCACGATCCCGTCTTCATCAAGGTCAAGGTAACGGTGATCAACCTGCTGATTGGCGGGATTTTGGCCATCGCAGCGCTTATGAAAAAGTACCCGCTTAAGAGCTTGATCAGCGAAACGCTCAAGCTCAAGGAAGAGGCGTGGCCCAAGCTGACCTGGCTCTATGTAGGCTTTTATGCCGTCATGGCCGTGGCGAATGAGATCGTCTGGCGCACCCAGTCCGATAGTGTATGGGTGACCTGGAAGATGGCGTCGCTGTTTGGCGGGCCGATTGTCTTTACACTGATCCTGACCCCCTTCCTGATGAAGAACATGCTTCCGGAAACGAACTCCTCCGCCTCCTGACGACACTCCATCAGTATGCGGATGGATTTGTCGTAATTCTGTTGTATAGTAATGCTTAGATAGCGTCGTTCAGCATGGGGACGGCGCATGAAGAAGCACAAGCGTAATCATTTCGAGGGTTCGGACTTGCTGGAAAATTCGCCGTCGCATCTTCTGCATCGGGTGCTGCAAATTGCCCTTGATATCTATACCGAAGAAACCGGCGACAGCGCCCTGACTCAGCGGCAATATGCTCTGTTGCTCGCAGCAGACACGGCGGAAGGGCTGACCCAGACTGACCTGGTCAAGGCCACTGGTATCGACCGCTCAACGCTTGCCGACATGGTGGCGCGCCTGATCGCCAAGGGGCTTCTGGCACGTGAACGCTCAGTCACCGATGCGCGCGCCAATCTGGTCCGCCTGTCCGACGAAGGGCGTGCGGCGCTCAACGAGATACGACCCAAGGTTGACGCTGCGGATGAGCGCATTCTGTCGCTTTTGTCGCCGCCAAAGCGCGACAGCTTCCTCAAGCTATTGCGGCGTATCGCCGCTGTGCGCGAAGAGGATGTTGAAGAAGTACCGCGCAAGGTGAAGGGCGAGAAGAAGGCTGACAAGAAAAAGAAGGGCAAAAAGGCCGGCAAAAAGCACAAGGAGCCTGTGCCCTTCCCCGCGCTGAACGAAGGCATTGCCGCGGAAAAGAGAGACGCTTGATCGCGTCACTCTGGCGTGCCCCAGAGGGGCCTCACGCGCCGCAAGTGAGATGCGCTCGTTTGAGGTTTCACAACCCCCGAAGTTAAAATTCGGACTAAATGCGGATGTTGAGCAGGCTGCCCGGGCGCAGCATGCGCAAGTCTTCGGGCTTGGTGCCCTGAGCGATCTCGGCGGCCTTGAAGGTTGCCGGGGTAACCCCGGCCGGTTTCGGTGCCGGCTGATCGACGGATGCCGTCTGGCCCGTGGCCTGACGGAAGAAGGCCTTCTGTGCCGACAGGGCGTCATTGAAACGCGCGGCCGTATCGGCGGCCGGTTTCTGGGCTGCGGCTGGGGTGGCCGCGCGACCGAGAAGCATCTGGGACAGGGAAGGCGGAATCGTGCTCATACCGCCTTTATTCTGTGATTCAGGTGTTTAAATGGTTAACGCGGGTTAAACTCTTACACTTTCAGCTTGGGGCGCACGCGGCTTAAGCCGCCATCCACGCCCAGCACTTGCCCGGTGATCCAGTCGTTTTGCGGGTCGAGCAGGAAGGCAATGGCGCGGGCCACGTCTTCGGGCTTCCCCAGCCGCCCCAGAGCGTGCATCGACTCAGACACTCTTCGCCCGGCATCCGATCCGACCAGCCCCGCCGTCAGCGGCGTTTCAACGAGACCGGGCGCAATGGCATTGACCCGCAGATTTTGTCCCGCATAGGAGGCCGCGGCTGAGCGCGTTAGGCCGATAACTCCGGCTTTGGCCGCGGCAATGGCTTCGTGATTGGCCAGCCCTTCCAAAGCCGCGGCGGACGACAGCAGCACCACCGATCCGCCTTCGGTCATGTGCCGGGCGGCGGCACGCACAGTGGCAAAGGCTGTGGTGAGTGAAGCCGTGATGGTGGCATCATACTGACTGCGGCTGGTCAGGCCTGCGGATTTAAGGAGCAGTGACCCGGCCAGATTGACCACGCCGTCCAGCTTGCCCAGTTTTGCAAACACCGCGTCCACAGCGTCGAAATCCGCAGCGTCCAAGACATGATCCGGGGTGATCGTGCGGTCGCTGCGGGCGGTGGTCATCACTTCGTGCCCGCCTTGCCGCAGATGCTGCACAAGGCTTTGTCCGATGCCGGACCCTGCTGCAATGATCAGATAACGCGCCATAGCCGAACTCCTGTTTCCGCCTTCTACGGCGGACAGGCGACCTCAGACCAGTCGCTTGCGCAGCGTTGCAGAGGTCAGGTCTATAAGGACCACGGCGGCAACGATAATCAGGGCGATGGCCGACACGCGGGCGTAGTTGAAACTGTTGATATTGTCGAACAGCACCTGCCCGATCCCGCCAGCCCCGATCAGTCCCAGCACCGTGGCCGAGCGGGCACTCGATTCAAAGCGATAGAGGGCAAATGACGTCCATAGCGGCCCGACCTGTGGCAGGATGCCCCAGACGATTTCCTGAAGCCGCGTGCCGCCGGTGGCGCGTACCCCTTCGATGGGTGGCTGATCGACGGCCTCAACCGCCTCGGAAAACAGCTTGGCCAGTACGCCGGTGTTGTGCAGGGCCAGAGCCAGTACCCCGGCCAGAGGCCCCGGCCCGACGGCCACCAGAAAGGCCGTGCCGATCACCAGTTCATTGACCGCCCGCAGCGTATCCATCAAGCGCCGCACCGGAAAGCTGATCCACGAGGGAGCGATGTTGGTGGCGCACAAAAGCGAGAAGGGTATCGCGAGGATGATCGACAGGACTGTGCCCCAGATGGCGACCTGCACAGTGACCCACATTTCGCGCATATAGTAGGCAACGGTCGAAAGGTCGGACAAATCCGGATGTAGATAGTCGCGCAGATAGGTGCTGGTATTGTCCCAGTTGCGCCCCAGCAAGGGCAGGTTACCTATCTGCGCGCCCTTGAAACTGAGCGCCAGCAACAGGCCAAAGCCAAGCCACAACCCCCAACTCAAAAGCTTTTCGGGCAGGGAGGCGCGCGGCGGCTGAAGCGCTTCGGGCGAAGAGGGATGAACCATTATTGTGCGTCGGGTCGTGCGCCGGGCGCAGAGTCGGGCAGGGCCTGCGGGGCGGCCTGACGGGCGGCCGCTTCCCGCGATATCGCTTTCAGTTCGGCCTCTGCTTTGCGGATGGCGGCCGCGTCACCGGCATTTTGCGCCTTGATCAACGCTTCGGCGGCTTCCATTTCGCGCACGGGCAGAAGGTGGGTATCGTCCGCCGGCTTGAATACACCAAAGATCAGATTGTTCAGTATCTTGAGCTGACGCTGGCCTTCGGCGTCAGTACCGGTGCCGTAGGACAGGAAGAACGAGCGTATCTTCTCCTTTGTCGCCGGGTCGAGGTCCTTGCGATAGATGATCGGGTCTTCCGGCAGGGTGGGGGACGTCCAGATAATCTTGATCTGCTTCAGCTTTTCCGGAGAGACCTGCGCCATTCGTTCCAGAGAGGCATTATTGTTAGTGGCCGCGTCAATCATGCCATTGGCCACCGCCTGGAAATTGGCCTCGTGGCTACCAGAGCGCACAGTCTTGAAGCACTTGGCTGGATCGACCTTGTGCGGCAGAAAAAAGTAGGTCATCGGCGCCAGCGTGCCGGAGGTCGATTTGACATCGCCGAGGCCAAAGGTGCGTTTACCATCGCATTTCAGCAGGTCTTCGGCGGTCAGCGGGGAATCGGCGCGCGCAATGATGACGCTTTGATAGCCATCGACGCCGGACGGATCAGACGAGCGCGCAAACACTTCGCCATCGGCGCGGCGCACCGCCTCAAGACCGGAGGCGTTGGAGAACCAGCCGACCTGCACCTGATTAAAGCGCATGGCCTCGATCAGCGCTGTGTAGTTAGAGCCGAAGAAGGGCTTCACCTTAAGCCCGGTCTGCTTTTCCATGTCGGCCAGAAAGGGCCGCCACAGGGGCTCCTGATTCTGCGCGTTTTCGGTGGACAGGATGGAGAAGCTGATTTCCGTCCGCGGACCTTTGGTCTGATCGACCTTACCGCAGCCCGACGTCAGGAAGGGCAGGGCAAGGGCCGAAGCCGACAAACCTTTCAGCATAGCCTTGCGCGACAGGGTCATGACGGGTCTCTCCAATAGGCCTGCTCTATCTCAGGGCCATAGATTTCGGTCAGGCGATCCGCACTTAGGCCGTCGCTTGGACCGTCATATACGATCTTGCCGTCCTTGAGGGCCAGAATACGGTCGCAATACTTCATAGCATAGTCCACCTGATGCAGAGTGACGATGACGCCGACGCCACGCTCTTCGTTGAGATGCACCAGAAGTTCCATCACCTTGCGCGCCGTCACCGGGTCCAGAGAGGCAACCGGTTCATCGGCCAGCAGGAGCCGCGCATCCTGCACAATGGCTCGCGCAATCGCGCCGCGTTGCTGCTGACCGCCGGACAGTGTCTTGGCGCGCTGCGACGCCTTGTCGGCTATGCCCACCGTATCGAGTGCCTGCATGACGCGCTGCTTTTCTTCGGCGGTCCATAGACCGAAAAGGCCGCGCACGGGCGGAATACGCCCCAGAAGCCCCAGCGCCACATTGGTAAACAGGCTGAGTCGTCCGACCAGATTGAACTGCTGCGCAATCATGCCGAGATCGGCGCGCGCTGACCGCACCTCAGCCCCTAAGCGGCCATCCGCCTGCACCGTGCGGCCCATCACCGTGATGGGACCGGAGCCTTCGTCTGCGACGATCAGGCCGGACAGGCTGCGCAATAGGGTGGACTTGCCCGACCCCGATGGGCCGATCAGGCCGACGCGCTGCGGGCGGTTCAGCGTAAAAGAGACATCATCCAACGCCTTGAAGTGACGCGTCGGTGCCTCGCCTGGCGCCTTGAGCGCAAAGCTTTTCGACAACGACTGAACGTCAACAAGGCTAGGCATATGCGCTCACGGGGCAACCCCGTCCCCCCCTGCACCGGCACCTGAACGCAGTGCGGCGTTAACAAAGATGAACGCCGGAATCTTGCCGAAGTTTGAGCACTTTGGCAACCATCGCCTTTGCCGCACGCAAAAGGTCGCAGCGCTTACGCCGCCAGTTGCATCACCTGATGCTGGGTGAAGCGGAAGTCGTTGAGCATATGAACCCCGAAGGAGTCTTCTCCGACCCAGATCACGCGCGCATCGACCTCAGCATCGACCAGACGTATGACCACTATGTCGCCCGGCTTAAGCCCTGGAGCGACACCGATGCGCGCCCCGGTTTCGCTGATGTCATAGAGGCGCAGATTGCGCACAGTCCGGCCCGCCACCTCTATATCCACCGTCTCGGTCGAGGCGTAGCGCGCCGCCACCCGCTTATCGACCAGTTCATCCAGAAGGGCCGACAGTTCCATCTGCATGTCGCGCGAAGCGACCGCCATGTCCTGAGAAATAGCCTGCATGTCGCCGGCGGTGCGTTCAGTCCGGCGCGTGGTTTCAGGCAGGAGGTTGATGATGCGTTCGGCCTCGCGATTGCCCAGCGCGGCGCGTTCCAGATTGTGACGGATGCCTTCAGCGGCCTGGCTCTGAGTCTTTACGGCATCAGCAACCGTGCGCGATGACTGGGCCACCGAAGCGATAATGCCGGTGACTTCCGACACCGAGCTGACCATGCTTTCGGCGGCCAGACGCACATCATTGATCTGGGCTTCGATTTCAGCGGTGGCGCGACCGGTTTGACTGGCCAGCGATTTGACCTCACCGGCTACGACAGCAAAGCCTTTGCCCGCATCGCCGGCGCGTGCCGCCTCGATGGTGGCGTTGAGCGCCAAAAGGTTGGTCTGGGCGGCGATGTCCTGAATGAGGCGCGACACCTCGCCGATGCGTTCGACAGCATGCGTCAGGGCCTGCGCCATATCGCGCGAACGCTCCAGTTCTGTGGCCACGCGATCGGTCATTTCCGCGCTCTCTCCGGTGCGATGCGCGATCTCGCCAAAGCTCTGCGCGACCTCGGCCATACTGGCCGACACGCCGTCCACATCGCGCGCCGACGCGCTTAGCCGATCGATGGCGGCGGTCAGTTCTTCGCGCGTCGTCTTGGCGGTCTGGCTGAATTCACCGGTGGAATCTCCAACCGATGAGGACAGGGTCTGTACGGCATCCATGACATCGGTGATGGCATTACGGATACGTCCCGAAAGCGTATTGATACGGTCTTTTTCCTTGATGATCAGTTCATTGCGTTTCACATCATTAGCCGCGTCGGCGATTTTCTCGATGGTTCGTCGACGGAAAAACTCCAGTGCGCGCCCGACCTGACCGATTTCGTCTTTTCGTGTCGCTTCGGGCAGGTTCGCATTCAGGTCCCTGTCCGCCAGATGGCGGATATTCTGATCCAGCCCATTGATGGCTTTCAAAATCGAATGGGCTAGGCCCAGCGCCATGAAAACCGCCAGTAGGGCCGCCACGACCGTTACGGACAGCAGGGTGTAAAGGGTCGTAGAGAAGCCGCTGATCCGCTTTTGCAAAAGCCGGTTCAACTCGCTGGCTGAGGCTTGCCATAGGGCGTCGCTCGCCTTGGCGTAGGCCACTTTGGCGCGGGTGAGTGGCGTCAGATCGAGGCCTGCGGCATGGCCCTGGGTCTGGATCTGATGTGCGAGCGCCAAGGCTTCGGCTTCCAAAGCCTGCGCAGAAGCGTGATAGGCGTCGCGCTCGGCCTTGAGGGCGGACACCAGACTGCCGTTGGCGACACTTGCCTTATCGAGCGAGGTGATCTGTCCCTGCCAGGCTGCACTGAACTGCCCCACACCAACGACAAGGCTGGTCGTTTCCTCCGAGTTCAGGCTGGTCTTAGCCTGATAGGCCGCCATGTCATGCAAGACAGTGGAGATACGATCTAAGGCATCCGGCGCTTTGAAAGCCAAGGAGTCCATCACGTAATAGCTGTCGATATCCGGATCGAGGGTCAAGTTGGAACGATCGCTTAGGACGGTGAGCAGCGCCAGTGCCCCTTTGGCGTCCGGTGCTCCAGACAGGGCCTCAGCTTCGCTGGCCGCCAAAGCCTTCAAAGCAGGGGCCTGTGGGTCAAGGGCCGGAACAGGCTCCGAGCCGCCGGAAAGCTGCGCGGTCGTGGCGTTCAGAACGGGCCACACGGCGCGCATGGCTTCGACACCCTGAATTTCCTTGCGCCCGAAATTGATGTCCTTCAGCGATTGCTGCACGAACAGATAACTCATCAGTACGATCGGAACCAGGAACACGCCGGTCATGATGATGAGCTTGCTTCGAATGCTAAGGGCGGTGAAAGACATGGCTTAATCCGGGCAGGGCAACTCATAAAAAAGAACAGCGTTTTGGTTTCGGTTTCCTTAATGCCGGCATCGACTTTCAAATTTAAAAATGGGAGTCGTTGTCACAAAAAACGCCTTTACAGTCAGGCGAAAATACCCGATATAGCCCGCTTCCGGCGGACCCCGACACACAGGTCGGCGCCCTGGGGCCCCAAGAGGTCGTTTCTCAAAGGGCTGGGCGTCGTTGAAACGCTGCTAACGCCGGTCTGGGTTTAACTTAACTTTACGGGGTATTGGCAGTGGCACACTTCCAATCGGCCCTGGACCTGGTCCGCGAGCAGTCACCGGAAAAGCCCGTCGCCCTTGTGCGACGTGAGCCTGTTTCCGTCGCAGCGCAATGGTTCCAGCGGCACTTCAATGGCGATGTCTTCTACGCCGTCAAGGCGAACCCCTCGTCGTGGGTGATTGAAACCCTGCTCGATGGCGGGATCTCCTCGTTTGACGTGGCCTCGATCAATGAAGTCAAGCTGGTCCGCGGCCTCGCGCCTGAGGCGCGTCTGGCCTTCATGCACCCGGTCAAATCGCGCCGCGCTATAGCCGAAGCCTATTCAGATTTCGGCGTAAAGACTTTCAGTCTTGATACCCACGAAGAATTGCAGAAGATCCTAGACGCCACGGGTGGCGCGAAGGACCTCAATCTGATCGTGCGTTTGGCGACGTCGGGCGAGGGCTCGAACCTTCCCCTGACCAACAAGTTCGGCGCTCAACCCTATGAGGCGCCGGCGCTGTTGCTGGCCGCCCGTCAGGCGACGCAGGACCGCATGGGCGTCTCCTTCCATGTGGGCTCGCAATGTATGCGCCCGACGGCCTATGCGGCGGCCATGTCGGCGGCCTCGCGCGCGCTTGTCCGCGCCGGCGTGCTGGCGGATATTGTCGATGTCGGTGGGGGCTTCCCCTCGGTCTACCCAGGCATGGTGCCGCCTTCCCTACCCGAGTATATGGACGTCATCCATCGCGCCTTCGACGAAATGAAAGTCCATGAGGCGACCGAACTGTGGGCCGAACCGGGCCGTTCTCTGGTGGCAGAATCGACCTCGATCCTGGCCCGCGTTGAGCTACGCAAGGGCGACGCCCTCTATCTTAACGACGGGGCCTACGGTAATTTGTTCGACGCCACTCACGCCAAGTGGCCTTTCCCGGTGCGCCTACATCGCGCCGAAGACGGGGATGAACAACCGGAATTGAAGCCCTTCCGCTTCTACGGCCCCACCTGCGACTCTATCGACCACATGCCGGGGCCGTTTTGGCTACCTGCAGACGTCGAAGAAGGCGATTATGTGGAGATTGGTATGCTGGGTGCCTATGGCGTCGCCATGACCACCGAGTTCAATGGCTACGGTCAGACCGAAACCGTTTTCCTTGATGATGCGCCGATGGCCTCGTTGTTCGGGCTGGGACCGCGCTCGCTGAACGTGCCGCGCAGTCTTTTCGATAGCGTTGAAGAAAACAAGGTCGTGCGTCTCAACCGCCCAAAGGGTGGCAAGCGCGGTAAGAAGCGCAGCAAGTAAAACAGGCAAGGGTTGGTTTTTTCAGAACCGACCCTTGTTTTTTGTCCAATCATGTAACATATAAAGTTACATGAAAAGGGATGGCAAACTTTCCGGCATGCTGCACGTTCTTCTGCACTTGGCGGACACGGATAAGGCTGTGACGTCGGAACGGCTCGCGCAGATGATGAGCACCAATCCCGTGGTCATTCGCCGCGTCATGGCGGGCTTGCGCGCACAGGGGCTTGTGCAATCCGAGAAAGGACATGGCGGCGGCTGGCGTTTGGGGCGACCGCTGAAAGAGGTGACCCTGGCCGAGGTCTACAGGGCCGTTGGTGAACCAGAGTTGTTCGCCATGGGCAATCGCACCGAAAACCCTGAGTGTCTGGTGGAGCAGGCTGTCAATGCGGCCATCGACAATGCCCTGTCTGAGGCTGAGGCCCTGTTGATGCAGCGTTTTGGCGAAGTGACCCTGGCCATGCTGGCCGCGGATTTTCAGCGCCGCGCTGAAGCCCGCGGCTACACACCACTCAAAGGTCACCCCCACCCGGAGAATAGTCATGAGCCCAGCCACGATCTATGACGCGCTGATCGTCGGCGGCAGTTTTGCCGGCCTCTCTGCCGCCATGCCTCTGGCGCGCGCTGCCAAAAAGGTCTGCGTACTCGACAGCGGTCAGCCGCGAAACCGATTTGCCGAGGCTTCACATGGCTTTTTTGCTCAGGATGGCGTGGCCCCCCTGACGCTGAAGGCCGCCGGGCGCGAGAAACTCGCCGCCTATCCCACTGTCGATTTTGTCAATGATGAAGCTGTAATGGCGCGTCATACGCAGGACGGCTTCCTCATCGAAACTCTGCGGGGTGAGGTTCTTCGAGCCCGCAAGCTGGTGCTGGCCTTTGGTGTTCGTGATCACCTGCCCGACGTGCCGGGCCTTGCCGAACGCTGGGGAGGGACCGTGCTGCACTGCCCCTATTGTCACGGCTATGAGTTCTTGAACCAGGCGCTGGGCGTGCTGTGTATTACCCCAATGTCGGTACATCAGGCGCTTCTGATCAGTGAATGGGGTCCAACGACCTTCTTCCTCAACGGCAAGGACATGCCTGACGCCGAAACCCTCAGTCACCTCAAGGCGCGGGGCGTGCAGATCGAGTCTGCGCCGATTGCGACGCTGGAAGGCGAGGCGGAGACCCTGGACGGCGTGCGCCTGATGGATGGACGTCTTTTGCCGCTTGCAGCGCTCTATGTTGCCACCCGCACCGAAATGACCAGCCTCTTAGCCGAGCAACTGGGTTGCGCCATGCAGGGCGGTATGCACGGGCCGGTAATCGTGGTCGATCAAATCGGTCAGACCAGCGTGCCGGGGGTCTTTGCCGCCGGTGATATCACCCGGTCGATGCACAATGCCAGTTTCGCCGCGGCAGACGGCATGTTGGCCGGTGTGGCGGCGCATCGTTCGCTGGTCTTCGGGCCCCTGGGGATGTAGGTCCGAACCCTTTGCTGCCCTTTGCAAAACCTTGATTTGCAAAGTGCTGGCTAATGGGCTATAGGCCGCTCCCTGTAAAATCCCGCCCCATCGCACCGTCTGGGGGGTACCGGGCACATGACGGGCGTCCACCTTTCTCCTCTTTACCAAAAAGGACCAAGCGATGAACGCTAACACCCCCCAATCGAACCAAAAAGCCGCCCTGCTCCAGAACACCGTAGAGCACGTCGACATCACCTCTTACGACGCGCGCCCGATCATCGACTCGATGCGTAAGATGAGCTTCTCAAGCCGCGACACCGCCCGTGCCGCCGACATCTTCAACATGGCTCTGGAAGACAAGGACTGCTCGCCGTGGCTGATCCTCGCCGGTTCGACCTCGGCCGGCGGCTGTATGCACGTTTATCGGGACATGGTGAAGTTCGGCATGATCGACGCCGTGGTCGCCACCGGTGCTTCGATTGTGGATATGGACTTCTTTGAAGCGCTCGGCTTCAAGCACTATCAGGCCGCCGGTCAGGTAGACGATAACGTCCTGCGCGACAACTATATCGATCGCATCTACGACACCTATATCGACGAAGAAGAGCTTCAGGCCTGCGACCACACCATCCTTGAGATCGCCAACCGCCTTGAGCCGCGCGGCTATTCCTCGCGCGAATTCATCTGGGAAATGGGTAAGTGGCTGTCGGAAGGCAATGCCAAGAAAGAAGGCTCGCTGATCCAGACCGCCTATGAGCAGGGCGTGCCGATCTTCTGCCCGGCCTTTGTGGACTCATCGGCCGGTTTCGGCCTCGTCAAACATCAGAAAGAACGCGCTGCCGCTGGTAAGCCCTATCTGATGCTCGACGCCATTGCCGACTTCCGCGAACTGACCGACATCAAGATCGCGGCCGGCACCACCGGCCTGTTCATGGTCGGCGGCGGTGTGCCGAAAAACTTTGCGCAGGACACCGTCGTCTGTGCCGAAATCCTCGGTGTCGAAGCCGACATGCACAAGTACGCAGTGCAGATCACCGTCGCCGATGTGCGTGACGGCGCCTGCTCGTCCTCGACACTGAAGGAAGCCGCCTCGTGGGGCAAGGTCTCGACCACCTATGAACAAATGGTCTTTGCCGAAGCAACGACAGTTGTGCCGCTTATCGGTTCAGATGCCTACCACCGTGGCGCGTGGAAGTCTCGTGAGAAGCGCAACTGGGCGAAGCTGTTTGCGTAACCCCTGAGTAAATGACGCCGATTTTTGAGAATAAGGCTTGATAATCGTTTGCTTAACGGTATCAAAATGCCATTAACCAAAGATCGGCGTCAAAGATCGCGATTTTTTTTTACTCAGCCTCTTCCCTTTTTCAAAATAATAGCTATCTAGGCTCT
Organism: Asticcacaulis excentricus CB 48; assembly: GCF_000175215.2. Lineage (NCBI taxonomy): Bacteria > Pseudomonadati > Pseudomonadota > Alphaproteobacteria > Caulobacterales > Caulobacteraceae > Asticcacaulis > Asticcacaulis excentricus. The sequence goes on from NC_014816.1 coordinate 313,131, forward strand.
AACGACGGTGACCCACGTAATTGAGTCGCTGTCATAAGTTCGTCGCCGGGATCATCCCCCCCCCCTCGAATCCGGCGGCATGCGCGGCCCTCTCTGCCCCCCAGAGAGGGCCGTTGTTATTTCGGCGCCCGTGATGGGGTTACTTTAGTCTTCCGTTTTCACAACACCAATTTTCCGTAGCCATGTCTCGACACGCTGAGGCCACTCGGAAATCGGCAGGCCGGTGGGGCGTAAGCCGAACGCATGGCCGCCCCTGGCATAGAGGTGCATTTCGACGGGCACGCCCGCTTTTCTAAGCGCGGCTTCATAGACGAGGGAATGGCGTACATCGTCCACAGGATCGTCCTTGGCGTGCAGGAGGAAGGTCGGCGGTGTGCCGCTTGTGATTTTGATGTCCGGCTCAAGAGTAAGATCGGGTTCCCGCCACAGATGTCCGGGATAAAGAACCACCGCAAAATCTGGCCGGAATGCTTGCGAATCCGCCGCATCTACTGGTGTATAAGCCGCCTCCGGTCGCGTACTGACTGCGGCTGCCAGATGACCGCCTGCGGAAAAGCCTAGAACCCCGATACGCTTTGGGTCAATGCCATAGGTTTTTGCCTCCTGACGCAACAGACGCAGCGCCCGCTGCGCATCCTGAAGTCCCAACCACACTTTCGGGTGTTCACGGCAATTGCAGTCTGGATTCCACCACGGACCTGAGGCCGGAACCCGGTATTTCAGCACAACGCAGGTAATGCCCTTGGGTGTCAGCCAGTCGCAGACCTCGGTCCCTTCAAGGTCCATAGCCAGCACGCGATACCCGCCGCCCGGCAGGACCATAATGGTCGCGCCAGTGTTGTCGCCCTGCGCGGGATAGATCGTCAGGGTGGGCTGAGAGACGTTGCTGATCTGCGTCCAGGCTTGCCCGGCAACCAAAGACTTGCCCTTGCCCGTCTGTTCGGGGCCCTTGACTCTGGGGTTGCCCATATGGGCGGCTTCAGGCCACAGGGTAACTGTCACAGGCGCCGCCGAAGCCGATGAAGCCATGAGGGAAACGCAGAACATCGCAGCGGCTGTTCTGCGGGTCATCCTTTTACGCCGCCCGACGCAGGCGGCGCGGCAGCGCCCTCAGCCGTGCCCACAGCTTTTTCTTTTCCGCTTCGGGATAGGGTTCCAGATTGCGGATGAACTCCTCCGCGCAGGCCCGCCACGAGAATTTTTCAGCATGACGGCGCACATGGGCGCGATCAAGCTTCAGCGCTTCGGTAATGGCGACACTAAGATCGTCGTCGATGACACCCGCCCCGGTGCCGGGGATCAGGTCAATGGGGCCGTGCGCCGGGAAGGCCGCCACCGGCGTCCCACAGGCCATAGCCTCCAGAATGACGAGGCCGAAGGTATCGGTCAGGGAAGGAAAAACAAATACATCGGAATCGGCGTAGGAGCGCGCCAGTTCCTCACCGAACCGCGCGCCGGTAAACACCGCGTCCGGATATTTTTCCTTAAGTTCCTCTAGCTGCGGCCCCTTGCCCACCACCACCTTGGTCCCGGGCAGGTCGAGCGACAGGAAAGCTTCGAGGTTCTTCTCGATGGCCACGCGGCCGATGTAGGTCATGATTGGGCGCGGCAGGTCGCCAAAGATCGGCTCAAGGCCCGGGCGGAACATTTCCGTATCGACGCCTCGCGTCCACGGTGAGATGTTCTTGAAACCGCGCGCCTCAAGGTCTTTTTGGAGGGTGGGCGTCGCCACCATCACGCGGCCTGACGGCTTGTGGAACCAGCGCATATAGCCATAGCCCCAACTGAGCGGAATGGGCAGGCGCGCCGACACATATTCGGGAAATTTGGTATGATAGGACGTGGTGAAAGGCATCTTCCATTCCATGCACACCCGCCGTGCCGCAAGGCCCACAAAGGCTTCGGTGGCGATATGCACGGCATCCGGCTCATAGTCCTGGATAATTTCGCGCACTTCTTCGTAACAGCCCAGCGCCAGCTTAACTTCAGGGTAATCGGGCCATGACACCGACTTGAACTGGGTATAGTCCACGATCTTGAATTCATGGCCGAGCTTTTCGCATTCGGCGATGACCCGTTTCATCGTCGTGACCACGCCATTGACCTGAGGGTCCCACGCATCGGTCGCCAGTAAGATACGCACAATCGTTTCCGTCTGTTGTCCTGGCCCTCTTGTCTAAAGGGCATCGGGCGGTCTGTGAAGCATGATTTTATTTCACGCCTGCGACACTGGCCACAGCTGAGTGGGAAAACCAGTGGCATTTACGCAGATGCGAACGGTAAAGCGGGGATTTTTCAGGGCTTGCCGCCGCTTTTGTGGGAAGCGGGTTGTTGCGATGCACAAAAAGGCGCGTATAATCGGCGCCATGGTACAAAGTCGCGTCAAACCCTCCAGCCCCTTGTCAACCGCGACGAATGACCGGAATGTGAGTAGCGTCCGCGCCCGTAAAGAACACACCACGGGAGGCCAGCGCGCGGAGGCTGGAAGGCAGCTTATGAGCGATCGACCTAAAGACACGCCCAAGTCCCGCCGCACGCGGGTTCAGATTCTCGACACCGCCATGCGGCTGTTCGCAGAACTGGGCTATGACCGTGCGGGCAATGCCGCGATTGCCGAGGCCTGTGGCCTGACGCGCGGCGCCATGCTCTATCACTTTCCGACGCGTGAAGCGCTGGTCGAAGCCGCCGCCTGGCACATCCACGCCGCGCGCGAAGCCGCTTTTGAGGCCGAAGCCGGCAAGCTGAAACCCGGTCAGGACGCGCTGGACGGGGCCATTGATGCCTACTGGCGATTGCTCAGTTCGGTGCCGTTTGCCGCGTTTCTGGCGCTTGAACGTGCCGCGCGCCAGGATGAGGATGTGGCCAAGGCCATCCGCCCGGCGCAGGAAGCCTTTGACCGCGGGGCCATGGGCCGTGCAACGCCGGGCTTCATCACTGCGGGTGTTGATGCACGTTTTCAGGCGAGCCGTGACCTCGCCCGCTTTGCGCTGGACGGCCTGCACCGGGCCGCCCTGACCTATGATCAGCCCGAACGCATCGAAAACCTACTCAATGTCATCAAGCGCGCCGTGCATATGCTGAATCGCAAGGGCGATGTGACGGACCTCTGGCTCGATTGAGATGGCTGACGCCTCGGTAACCCTGCGTCTGACCATTACCGATCCCGTGCCGGGGGTAGCCTACAGTCTTCAGGATAAGGACAATCACCCGGTTGAACCGCAAACGGCGGGAGACGGACCGCTGTCCTTCGATGTGGCGCTGCGCCTCAGCGAAGACGGCCGCTGGCTGGGGTCGTTCGTGCGCCGCGAAGGCGCTCAGCGCCGTTTTGTCTATATCGCGATTGGCACCTCGGCAGGGGACCACACCAGTGAATGGACGCGCCGCGCTAAGATCGACATCCACGATATGCCTGACACCCTGAAAGCTGCGGCCCGCATGGGCGGAGTGCCCGAAGCCGTGCTGCCTGGTCGCAGCAAGGACGGGTCGCCGGCTTGCGCGACCGTGCGCGTGCGCGAATGGCGTCTGGTATGACAAGCCAGAAAACGGCTGACTTTCGGGCACGTAGAAGATATTAGCCACGACAAACACGAAAAGACACGAACGCCATAGCGTTCACCGGGCGCGAAGCGCCTGCTCTTACATTTGCGCAAAACGCTCAGACGTCCCCTGGGCGAAGGCGGGGTAAGGGCTCGAAGTTCGTGTCATTTCGTGTTTGTCGTGGCCCATTCTTTTCGAAAGCTCACCATGCGTCAGTTGCTGCGCTCCAAAATTCATAATGCCTACGTCACCGAAGCCAATCTGGCCTATATCGGGTCGATCACCATAGACGAGGACCTGATGGACGCCGTAGGCCTATGGGAAGGCGAGCGCGTGCTTGTGGTGTCCAACACATCAGGTGCTCGTTTGGAAACCTATGTCATCACCGGGGAGCGCGGCTCAGGCAAGATCGCTATGAACGGCGCCGCGGCGCATCTCATCAGCGAATCCGAGCAGATCATCATCATGGGATTTGAGCTGACCGACGTCCCGATTATCCCCAGAGTCGTGCTTGTCGATCGTCAGAATCGGGTTGACCGCTACCTAAGCGAAACCCCCTCGACGATTCTCTAACAGGACTCTTTTTTAGGGGTATTATTGCCTTTCGCGCCCAAACCCTTGTGCCACTTGGCATAATGTTTTTTTTAGGATTTTGTTAACGAAAAACTTCGCCTCTGCGGCGACTTGGCCGTTGACGATACGATCCGATTATGGCCCCATATAGGGGCTGGCGGCGGTCTTCGACACTATATCTAGTTGTCTTGGGTCCGGCCTTCGGTGCTCCGGGGGCGGAGCGGTTTTCTCAGGCATACCAGGTGAGTGTGACGATGTCGGCAAATGATGCGGCGGCGAAAGTTCAGGGTGCGACGTCTGTTAAGGGTACGCTCAAGGTGCGTCCCAAGGAGCGTCCGGAGTTCAAGCTGATCAAAACGGTCGTGACCGATCCGTCCAAGGACGACAAGCTTACCGAATTCGGCAAGAAGACATTGGACGACCGTTATCTGCTGGCCGGCGAAACCTACCAGGATATGTTCGCCCGCGTTGCCACGGCCTATGCCGACGACTCCGAGCACGCCCAGCGCATCTATAACTACATTTCGAACCTGTGGTTCATGCCGGCGACGCCGGTGCTTTCGAACGGGGGCGCCAAGCGCGGCCTGCCTATCTCCTGCTTCCTCAACGCTGTGCCCGATTCGCTCGAAGGCATTGTCAGCGTATGGAACGAAAACGTAGCGCTGGCCTCTAACGGCGGCGGCATTGGCACCTACTGGGGCGGCGTGCGCTCCATCGGTGAAAAGGTTAAGGGCGCGGGGCAAACCTCAGGCATCATCCCCTTCATCCGCGTGATGGACTCCCTGACGCTCGCCATTTCGCAGGGGTCCCTGCGCCGTGGTTCGGCAGCCGTCTATATCGACATCTTCCATCCGGAAATCGAAGAATTTCTCGAAATCCGCAAGCCGTCGGGCGATTTCAACCGTAAGGCGCTCAACCTGCACCACGGCATCTCGATCACTGATGAGTTCATGGAGGCCGTCCGCGACGGTGCGCAGTTCGGCCTGCGCTCGCCCAAGAACAACGAGATCATTCGTTATGTGGACGCGCGCGCCCTGTGGCAGAAGATCCTTGAAATCCGCATGCAGACGGGTGAGCCCTATCTGATCTTCGCCGACACGGTGAACCGTTCGATGGCGCCGCACCAGCGCGAGCTCGGCCTGAAGGTCAAGCAATCGAACCTGTGCGCCGAAATCATGCTGCATACAGGTAAGGACCACCTGGGCCATGAGCGTACGGCCGTGTGCTGCCTGTCCTCAGTCAATGCTGAAACCTTCCTCGAATGGCGCGACGAGCCGCGCTTCATCGAAGACATCATGCGCTTCCTCGACAACGTGCTGGAAGACTTCATCCAGTCGGCCCCGGACGCCATGTCGGCCGCCATCTATTCAGCGCAGCGTGAACGTTCGGTCGGTCTGGGCCTGATGGGCTTCCACTCCTTCCTGCAATCGCAAGGCGTGGCCTTCGAATCGGCCATGGCCAAGTCGTGGAATATGCGTCTGTTCAAGCATCTGCGTCGTGAAGCCGACAAGGCCTCGGTGAAGCTGGCTCAAGAGCGTGGGCCCTGCCTCGATGCTGAAGAGCGCGGCGTGATGGAACGCTTCTCGCACAAGCTGGCGATCGCCCCCACGGCATCGATTTCGATCATTTGTGGCGGCACCTCGGCGGGTATCGAGCCGATCCCGGCTAACATCTACACGCACAAGACGCTGTCTGGCTCGTTTGCGGTGAAAAACCCCTTCCTGCGCGCCCTCTTGGCCGAGAAGGGTATCGACACCCCGGAAACCTGGGACTCCATCGTCGAACATGAAGGCTCGGTCCAGCACATCGACGCCCTCAGCGAAGATGAAAAAGCCATCTTTAAGACCGCCTTCGAAATCGACCAGCGCTGGGTGGTTGAACTGGCCGCTGACCGTGCGCCGGAAATCTGCCAGTCGCAATCGCTCAACATCTTCCTTCCGGGCGATGTCGATAAGTGGGACCTGCACATGCTGCATTGGACGGCGTGGGAACAGGGCGTCAAGTCGCTCTACTATCTGCGCTCCAAATCCGTGCAGCGCGCCGCCTTCGCGGGTTCAGAAGGCAAGGCCGCCGCTGTGTCTATGGCCGCTTCGGGTAAGACCGACTACGAAGAGTGTCTGGCTTGCCAGTAAGCTCGTAGGGTCATGGACCCTAAGCGCCATTACGATACGTCTCAAAGGCCGGAGCGCGCGCTTCGGCCTTTTGCTATGGAACAGAAATGACCGATATCCTTCGCGCTGATTATCTCAATCCGACGCACGCGCAGGCCATCCTTACCCTGATGCAGGTATATGCCAAAGATCCGATGGGCGGCGGGACGCCGCTGTCGGATGACGTAGCTGAAGCTCTGGTCGAGCGGTTGGCGGCATTTCCGACGGCCTTTGCCGTACTGGCTTTCGTCGAAGGGCAACCCGCGGGACTTGCCAACTGTTTCGAAGGCTTTTCGACCTTTGCCGCCAAGCCGTTGATCAATGTCCACGATCTGATCGTCGCACCGGCGTTTCGCGGCCAGGGCATCGCCCGCGCCCTATTCGCGGAAATCGAAGTCATTGCCCGCGAACGCCACGCCTGCAAGGTGACCCTCGAAGTGCTGGAAGGCAACGCAACGGCGCGGCGTCTTTATGAGGCGCTGGGTTTCGGCGACTACGTGCTCGACCCGGCCATGGGCCGCGCCCTGTTCTGGCAAAAGATGCTTTAGCGGATCTTGTGTACGTCGCGGAACAGAAGCATATCCTTGATGCGCGCCGCGCGCTTGTCGTCGAAACCGCAGCGTTCTGGTCCGGTCTGCGGATTGGCGAAGGTGCCGAACAGAGTATCCCACAAGGGCAGGCCATAATTTTGTTTGTGATGGCCATGCTGGTGATGCACACGGTGCATCTCTGGGCGCTGGATGATGTAGCCCAGCCACTGGGGCGTTCGTTGATCGGCGTGGGCGACGAGATCGAACACACTGACCAGTATCAGCGAAATGGCGAGCGACAAGCCGCTAACGCCCAATAGACCATAGGCAATCCCTGCATTAAGCAGGGCAGCCAGTAAAGCGTCGACGGGATGGACATAGAAGGCTGTCAAGGCTTCGATGCGGCGAGGCGCGTGGTGTAGTTGATGCACGAAGCGCCACAGCGTGTCCGAAGCGTGAATTAGTCGATGCCACCAGTAGGCGACGAAGCTGGACGCCAGAAACGCCAGAGCGCCGCCACTGAACGGATCAATCTGGCCTTTCAGATCGAGAAGTGAGACCTGTGACAACGTCCGGTCGAAAAGAAAGCCTGCCAGCACTATGGCGCCGAGGCTGGCTGCGTTGATACTTCCGGCCAGAATTTGCCAACGCTTGTCGCAGGTTGCGCCTGATGCAGGCGCGATGACTTCCCGGGTGAAGATCAGGACGAACAGTCCAAAAGTCACCAGATAGGTGGCGAGCAGCATCCCTTATCCCTCTGTCTGCCTGATACTAAACACAGTATCACGACATCGAACAGGAGGTTACGCGACCTTCTGCACCGGGCGTTCAGTGGCATCGAAGCTGACCGTACCCGCCTTTGCATCGGTTTCGATACGATCAATGGCTTGTTTCAACGCTTCAAAACAGGTCGGGTCGATGGCATCGCCGACGCTTTGCCCGATTATCTCCAGCGCCTTCCAGATCGGCAGGGCCGGGCGGTAGGGGCGGTCGGCGGTTAGGGCGTCGAAGAAGTCCGCCGTCGAAATGATACGCGTTTCCAGACTGATTTCCTCGGCGCTAAGGCCGTGCGGATAACCTTTGCCGTCTAACCGCTCATGGTGCGCCCCCGCAATGCGGGCTAGCTCCGAGAAGGCCCCGATGCGCGACAGTATGGTTTCCGTATAAAGGGCATGGGCCTGCATCTGCGCCCACTCTTCGCCGTCAAGCCGCCCAGGCTTGTCGAGAATGGTGTTCGATACTCCCAGCTTGCCGACATCGTGCAGCAGGGCGGCGCGTTTCAGCCAGCGCCGCGCGCCGGCGTCGAGCCCCATGACCTCGGCCATCATATCAGTATAAAGGGCAACCCGTGACGAATGACCCGCCGTATATGGGCTTTTGGAATCGACAACCTGACCAAAGGCGATGGCGATATCGTCGAGATAGTCTTCGTCAAGCGCGACTTCTTGGTGCGCTGGTTCCATGGACTGAATGCACTGGACCAGATCGGGCGCACACAACCCCTCCCAGAACCCGTTGCGCGACGCCACTTCAAAGAAGGCATCGGCGGTTTCCGGCTCGAACCATGTCCCGGCGCGATTGAGGATTTCACGCAAGGCGGCCTCCTTGCCGCGGCTTTTGAAAAACACATCGACACACTGACACAGAAGCGCGATGCGGGCATAGGGGGATATGGCCTGACGCCGCAGGCCTTGCGGCTGACCGCGTCCGTCCCAGTGCTCGTCCAGATCGCGGATACCGATGGCGACGGGCTCCGGGAAGCGCAGTTGGCGCGCAATATCGGCGCCGCGCGTGCACCGCGTCTCGATCAGTTCGCGCGAAATCTCGCCGCCATTCCGAAAAATATTGACCACGGCACGGAAGCGTTCAGCCAGATCGGCCTTCAGCCCCGTATGCGCCATGACAAAGCCAAGCACGTCCGACAGGCCGGTGTCGATGTCCTTGAAGTCACGTTTAAAGCTCAGATCATCGGTCAGATAAAGCTGACAGATGCGCGCCGCATTGGATGAACAGCCCAGATCCTTGAGCAGCAGGACATAATAAAGTTCCCACTTCTGAGCCGCTGAAAAGCCGAGTTCCTCGGCGATGTGCATACCGATATAGCAGCAGCGCACGCAGTGCCCTTCCGGTTGCCCTTCGGTAATGTCGAGCGCATAGGAAAAGGCGCTGATCAATTCAGACAGTTTCAGCCGGTCAGGTGAGATTTCGGGGAGTTTCGGCGCAGGCATTGGGCCCTCGTTCTGAAGGAAGGCCGATCATGGCATGCTACGCTTAAGACCGCGTTGACGCGGGACGTGTGGAAGGCTAGTCCTGCGGCATCCTAAAATTACAATAAAGCGATTTTCTAATGCCAGTGACATTGACCGCCTTCCTCGAAGGCCATAGCGACCTACCGCAAAGCCTCAAAACCCTGATCGCCGCCATGGCAGAGACCTGCGCCGTGATCGGCCGCACGGTAAACCTCAGCGCCGTCAACGATCTGCAAGGCGCGCTGGAACAGGAAAACGTGCAGGGCGAGGTGCAAAAGCAGCTCGATGTCATTGCCAACGACATTATGCTCGAAGAAGCGCGCTGGAAGGGCATGGTGCGCGGTCTGGCGTCCGAAGAGATGGACGATTACGTCGCCTTCGATAAGGGTGACTATCTGTTATTCTTCGATCCCATCGACGGGTCGAGCAATGTTGATGTCAACGGCGTGGTTGGCACCATTTTTTCCGTCCTGCCCGCGCCGCAGGGTGATTTAAGCCTGAGCGACTTCCTGCGACCGGGCCGCGAGCAGGTCGCCGCTGGATATGCGGCCTATGGTCCGCAAACCATCCTCGTACTCACCGTAGGCAAGGGCGTCGTGGCCTTCACCCCGGATGCCGACGGCGTGTGGATACAGACCAAAACCGCCATGACGGTTCCGTCGACGACGCGCGAATTTGCCATCAACATGTCCAATCACCGCCACTGGTTCCCTGGCATTCAGCGCTATATCGATGAGTGCGTGGCCGGTAAGGACGGCCCGCGCGGCGCCGACTTCAACATGCGGTGGCTGGCATCTATGGTCGGCGACGTTCATCGCATTCTCACGCGCGGCGGCATCTTCATGTACCCAGGCGATACGAAGCGCGCCGAGGGCAAGCTGCGTCTGATGTACGAAGCCAATCCTATCGGCTTCCTGATCGAGCAGGCGGGCGGCAAGGCCACCAACGGCACCACGCGAATCCTCGACCTTCAGCCGACGGGCCTGCACCAGCGCACAGGCGTGGTGCTGGGCTCCGCCGAAGAGGTCGCGCGCGTGGCGGAATATCTTAGCGCCTGATCAAGCCGTAAAGATCGTCTGAAAGCCGCCATAGATCAGGCGCTTGCCGTCAAAGGGCATGTCCATCTCGGCCATGCGCGGATCGGCCTGCGCCTTCTCCCAGGCAGTATTGCGCACCTCTTTTGAGGGCCAGACGACCCATGAAAAGACTACGACCTCGCCCGCTTCGAGCTTTACGGCCATGGGCAGCGAGGTCAATTTGCCTTCTGGCACGTCATCGCCCCAGTTTTCGACCACGGCCAGCGCACCCAGTTCCTTAAAGAGGGTGGCGGTGACCTGCGCGGATTTCAGATAAGCATCGCGGTTTTCGGCTTTGACCGGACAGACAAAGCCATCGACATAGGTGGTGGGGGTTTCAGAGATAGTGACATCAGACATGGGGGTGTCTCCTATGGATGGAGGCACCAGCCTACGGCCGGGTGGGTAAAATACCAATGGGTCTATTTTTCGACCAGCACCTGAAACCCGCCATAGACCAGCTTGGCCCCGTCAAAGGGCATGTCTTCACTGGGCTGCATCCGCGGGTCGTCCATGATCTTTTCATTGGCTTCGTCGCGCGCGTCTTTAGACGGCCACATCACCCACGAAAAGACCACGCTGTCCGACAGCTTGCCGCGCGCCGCATTGCGGAAGGAGACGCCTTCATCCCCTTCGGGCAGGTCGTCACCCCAGCACTCAACCACCTGAAGCGCGCCATATTCCTTAAACACTTCGGCGGCGGTTTCGGCCATCTTCTTGTAGGCGGCGCGGTTTTCTTTAGGTACCGGGATCAGAAATCCATCGACATAGGACATGCTCAGCCCTTTCCCAGAAGGGTTTTCAGTTCACCAATCACGCTGCGGTAAGAGTCGCGTTTGAAATGCACCACGCGCTCGATCACCTGATCGAGGTCGCACCATTCCCAGCGGTCAAACTCCTGCTCGCCGTGCGCCTGAAGGTTCACTTCGCTGTCGGGGCCACTAAATCGCACAAAGTACCAGATCTGCTTCTGGCCCTTGAAATTGCGACCGATCTTCTTCTGCGCCAGAACTTCGGGGGGGAAGTCGTAGACGATCCAGTCGGAGGTGCAGCCGAGAATGTCGATGGTACTCAGGCCGGTTTCCTCAAAAAGCTCACGCCGGGCGGCGGATTCAAGGTCTTCGCCGGCATCAACGCCGCCTTGCGGAAACTGCCAGGCGTAGTCGCCACTCATGCCGAAACGGTGGCCGATCCATACCTTGTCCTGCGCGTTGAGGACGACGATGCCCACATTGGGGCGGTACTCAGATAAATCCTTGGTCATCGCCTCATAATAGCGGAAGCGGGGGCCAGTTGAAGCCCTTTTTGTTCCAGGCTCTGCGTCCATTTGATCGCAACGGCCAGTGTCACTGGATAGGCAAAGCCCGACCCCAGGGCGCGGCCGCGCGCCTTTGCCTGCGCTTCGATGGCCGCGAGCTGCGCATTGATACTCTGCGAATTGATCTGGGCATCTATCACACGGTCGGCCGAGGCGCGCGTCCAGCCGCCACCGACATCGCGCGCCTGACCGTCGTCAATAAACGCCAAGCCGCGCGCCTTCATCACATTGAGAAATGCCGTCATAGAGCCTTTGTCGCGCAAGTAAGCGCTGCCCTGATAGTTCATGACGCCGAAATAGCCAGTGGCGCGCGCCATGAGCCAGTTGAGGCTGGCGTTCATATCATCCGGACGCTGACCGACCAAAAGCGTGCGCGGGCCGGGATCGGTGTCGGGATAGTTTGTCGGCTCCATCGGGATTTCGATCAGCACTTCATGGCCCTGCGCGCGGGCGGCGTCGATCCAGCCTTGCAGCCCTTCCGCGTGCGGCACAAAGGACAGGGTGACTTCGGCGGGCAGTTGCTCGATGGCGGCCTTTGTAGTGGTCGGGTTCAGCCCCAGCCCACCGACGATCAGCGACACCATGGGCTTGCCATTCGACTTGAACGGGCGCGCGTAGGCCGAGGCCGGTACGCGCCCGTCCGTGGCGATCGCGGGCAGCGGACCGTTGGGGCCATTTTGCGACAGGCCGGCAATCGGGGCGGGGGCCAGAGGCGAGGCGGGCAGTTTGCTGGCGCTGCCGACCGTTACAGGCGCGCCGTCGCTGGGCAGGGTGATGATCGCTGTGCCGTCGGCAGGACCGGCCTCGCCATTCGCGTTGAACTGATCGGCGGAGGCGTCCTTGAACAGGCCCAGAGAATCGAGCGTGAAGGCCTGAAGCCCTGAGGCCGCGTCATCGGCGGTGGCTATGTCGGGCGCGTGGGCGTCGGCTTTTGGGGCTGCGGTGGTCGCCGCCGCGATCTGAATAGTCGGGTTTCCGGCTTCCGGATCGGACAGGCTCAAAAACAGCGCGCCGCCGCCGATAAACAGCCCCAGCGCCATCAACGGCGCGGTGTAGGGCTTTTTCAGAATGTCGAGCGTGGCGGGGCCTATGTTTTTGACGCGGCTCATTAGCCCGCCGCTCTTGCGGAACAGCGGGGAATTGGACAGGGACGGGAGCTTTGGTTTGGCGAACATGGAGCGTGTGTGACCCAAATTTTGTCGTGCTTCTTAGGTCCGAAGGCCGGTGCCCACTCTTTGGGAAGCGCGAAAAACCCTGCCCGCACCAATAGCGGACAGGGTTAATATGATCTAACGGCGGTTAACAAAGCCTAACGTTCTCTAAAGAGTTTTTTAAGTTTTTGAATTGAATGGATAAAATGTGGAAATTGCCTAACCGATTTTCAAGGTTAGGCAATTTTCGTTCTCCAAACGTGCCAATCACTCTGAAGCCTTTGTGCGAGCGGGGCCATGACGTGCACCGTTAAAAATGCCCGAGACGATCATTGCGACCAGCCCCAATACTGTCGTTGCAGTGGACCCCACCAATATGCTCATGACGGTATCGCTAATACGCCAATCGAATTTTCCACACGAATTGAGGAACAGCATTGCGCCAACAAAAATACAGTACCAGCACATGAAGCGGAAAATGTTGTTTGCGTACGGCGTTATAAGACCGTTCAGAATCTGGGACGCCTCGCTGCTGTTTCTGCGAAGCGTGTCATACTCTTCCTTGAGCTCTTCATGCCGTTCGCTCAGGTCCAAGAACTTCTGACGCCACTGTTCCTCTTCGGGACCGGTGAGTTCGATCTGAGAGGCAGCGGTGGACGTGGGGGCCGAGTCAATTACGGTAGTGTCAATGGGTGGCTTGCTCACGTCCAAGCCTTGCTAGTTCTAGGTAATGATCCCTGATCGCCTCATCGGAAATAGCTGTATTTCTTCCGCTGAGATAGGAGTTGTACCAAGGCGTCCCACGCTGGTGGGTCATCTCTGAAAGCATATGGCCAGTGTAGGGCTTGTACTTCTTCCACACGTGATCGATCACCGCGCGCTCATTTGGTGTGAGGGCGTTTGTCGTTATGGGGTTTCGCGCAAACGGATCCACAAGGAACCCAGAGCCGCTGATACCGAAGAACTTAATGTGGTCCCAGATGGCTCGGAACACGGGGCCGCCATCCCAAGCTTCAATTCTATCCTTCACCAGTGGCTCTTGGTTCAGGGCAAGGTTCCAACCGTGAGCCATATACACGAGCTTTTGCAACTTCATTTGGTCAAGGGGACCGCCATTTAACCGCACAAACTCATTCGCAATAGCAGTAGCTGAATGACCGGGCATCGTATCCTCCTTTCGCTTCAAATTGCCGGAACGTTCTCCTTGGACGGGTCCTATAGGTAGTGAGCCTGTCCCCTGCCGCAAGTGATTTGTTCTTCTATTGTTCCAATTATATATCCAAAGGTTGACAAAAGACTATCACTTTTCGGTTGCTAACTCAGGTGGGATAAGCCTCAGGCTGCATAGTCGATTGATATCGATTCCTTTTTCGGCGATTACGCTACGTAATTTTTTTTTACGTTTGGCAGGTTTTTGCCTCGAATAGCTCCATAGCGCCGTCGCTGAGCGTCTCTAAGTCGGCCGCTTGCGTGTAACAAGCCGCTCGACGTGCCGCTGGTACCGACTTGTAATTCGCATAGTCCGTAGCGTTGTAAAAAGGTGGGTTGAAAGGCTCCAAAACTCTACGTAGAAAAGTTGGGCGGAGGGCGGAAAATGCGGAACCTGATCAACTTTGCCCATCTTTTTGAGGCGCAATCGAAGGCCGATCTTTCGCGGTCGGATGTGCTGCGTGTTTTGTTGTGGCCAATCGCTATTTTAGGCGCGGCCCTCTCCGGCGCGTTATATGTTAGATCCGATTTGGCTGTTCTACTCGTGATTTTAGTGTTTCTAGGCCTTTTCTTAATGTCGTATCTTTGCGCTTTCGCATACTTGCTTCTAACCGATAAGGATGCACTCCGGTCCGAGAAATACAGCCTACATAAGCTCGCAATACAACAAGGACTATATGGCGACAGTGATATCGGGCTTGTGGAAGATACGGCGAACAAGTCTCAGCCCATCGAAGCATTGCCTCCCGCACGAACGGTAAGCGAGTCAGACAATGGCTAAATTTTTCGTGCTATCTACAGATCAACTGACCGCTCAACAGATCACGCAGTTAAAGAACAAACTTGGAAAGGTGATCGGTTGGTGGCACTGGTTACCTAATTTTTGGCTCATCAAGGATCCTAAAGACGAAATGCAAGTTGGTCAGCTGACCCAGTACATTTCTGAAATCAATCCTATGGCGCGCTGCATTGCGATGGAAGTAGACCCTGTGAATTGGGCTGCTCGCGCAAGAAACGACTCGAATGGTAAATCAATGACAGCGTGGATAGAGGGCGAGTGGCGTCAGCCTTAGCTGAAGGTGTTACCGAATAATTTCAAGTTCTGGTTTTTGCCTCAAATAGCTCCATAGCGCCGTCCCCTAGCTTTTCCTGATCGGCCGTCCGTGTGTATCGTTCGGCCTCCGTCATGCTCTGGTGGCCAAGGATTGCCATGATCTGTTTGGCAGTGCAGCCCGCCTCGGCGAGCATTCGTCCGGCCGCCTTCCTGAGGCCGTGAGCGCTGCGGTCTTGAACTCCAGCGTCCTCAGCCTGCTTTTTAAACCAGATGCTGAACCCGGCCAGTGAGAAGGGCTTGCCCCACTCGGTCAGCATGAAGGTCATTTGTCCAGGCGGGACAAGATCCAGTTCCTTTTGCAGCTCGGAGTGAATGCGGATAGCAAGGCGGGCGTCCGTCTTCATCTGTCTGACGTGGATCCGGCCCTCACGAACGTGCTGTCGGCCCATGCGGGCGACATCACTGCGACGTTGACCGGTATATAGCAGCAGCGCCAGTGCCAGACGTTGCTTTGTTCCGGATGGCCAGTGTTTGCAGAAGGCCTCAATGTCCGCATCCGACCAAGCGGGTATGCCGTCTTTGCTCTTTGCCTTGGGGGTCTCCACCTCGCGCGCAGGGTTGGAGTCAATCATTTCGTTCCTGATCGCGCATTTGAACACGCCGCGCAGGCACTTGATCATGTTCTTGGCTTGGCCCGGTCTGTCGGCAAGACCGTCAATCACCAGTTTGTTTAAGTGCGCAGGTCTGAAGTCTTTCACAAGACAGTCGCCGGCCTTGACCCCCGGAGTCACTTCCAGCTCTCGGAACTGCTCTAGCAGAATGCGGTAAGCCTTCTGGCTCTGCGGCTTCAGTTCGTTCCTGAATTTGGCCGAGTCATAGTAAACAGACAGGAGTGCGCCGAAGCTGCCCGGCTTCTCTTTGCTTGCCCCAATCCTCGGCTTGCCTTCCGAACCGCTCAACGCAGCCTGATACGCCGCCATAAACTCTTTGGATCCGGGCTTCCCCGGAAGCGCGACCTGCTTATGGCCGGGCCTTCTGAAGTAGTGGCGCGTGTTCCCATGCCGATCCGTGTATCGGTTGATATAGGCGAGGGTCAATTTCGTGCCGCGCATAGCATTATGTCCAACGGGTTCTCCGGGAGATCCATTGGAAGGTTTTCAAAGGCATCGTCAAGGGCATAGCGGTCCCAGACGTTTCTGGCGTCTATCTTCTTCGGTCCCGGCATGCGCCCATCCCTGACCATTTCATCAAACTTTGACAGGCCCACGCCGATGTACGCGGCCGCCTCTTCGCGATGCAGACCGCGCGGCTCGATCCTGATTTTCGGGTGCTTGGCGGCGGTCATTTGGCCCTCCGTTTGACGACGACGGCACTAAAGAGGTGGGGAGTTTTCTGGATCACGACTTCCGGAGGCGAGTAAGACGCTCGGCCGTTGCGCTCGGCTTCGTCTTCGGCATGCCAATGTGCGACCGCGCGGCAGATCAGCGACCAGAGGCCGATCTTCTTGGCAAGCTTGCGATCGTAGCGCAGCGTCATGAACAGGTGATAGAGGATGACGCCCCGCGCTTTGATGCGGTTGTCGAAGGCTGAGCGACAAGCGCGGCCGCAGAATTTGGCCGCTTCCACAGACGACGCGTAGGGGCCTCCGCACACCTGACAGGTGCGCGTGTACCCGGAAACGACGCTTGTGGGCCGTACGGCGATTTCTGAGGGTCCGCGTACGCGCGTCATTTGCTCCCCCCTGTGCCCGCCCAAGCCTCAAAGGCTTCACGGTCACCACTGCAGCAAGTGTAGCCCGCATATGGCGGACCGATGCGGTGCGGGCTGTCCATGCGAAACGCCGCTGACCCGATCTTCATTCCGGGGAAGCCAAAATTGATAATGACCTGCTCGCGTTGCCAGTGGCCCGTGCCGTGGTGGTGAGACACATAGGCGTGGTGCTGATATGGTTTGCCATCAGCATCTTCAAACTGGGCGTCAGGGAAGCGCGTCACGACAATCTGTTTAAAGTCAGCAATGGCAGCGGCCTTTTTAGCCTCTTCCCGGCTGCGGCGCTTCATGTCCCGCCACTTGCAGCGCGGGCAGCAATAGACCCGTCCGCTCACAAAGCCGCACACATCACGGGTGGGAAGTCCATGTTCCTCTTCCAAGTCACTATCGATCCGCACTCCGCAGCCGAAGCACTCGAAATTCCAGCCATGTTCTACCGCCGCGCGGGCCGGGACGCCCGTTTCGGCGTACTGGTCGGCCCAAGCCTCGCGACGGCATTGGACATAGCTCAACTCGCCGTCGCCGTGGTCGTTGGCTCCAGCCTTGTGCGCGGCGATGCGGCGGGTGGCGAAATAGATATCGCCGGTGCATTCGTCCAACTCTAAGACGGCATAAGCTTTTAGGGGCCTGCACATCAGAGAGGCCCCCCATAGCTCGCCGGGCGCATAGTTTCCGGCAGCACATCGTAAGGATGGCTGTTGCGAATGATGCCGTCGCCGGGTCGCACGAATTGCACATACTGACGATTGCAGCCCACAAAGAATGCGGGTTTGCCGCTCACCGTGATGGCCGTGCCGAAATGAGCAGGAGGCGCATCCTGCGTGGCTGTGGCCAACTTCAGAAAGTCCTTAAAGCTGTAGCGGTATCCGCAGGTCTGGATGTCGCGCCACGCGGTCGCAATCGCCTTCTGACGGCTGGTCACCATGTAGGTCGCCTCTGGAAAACCTGACACGGACACCTTGAACGGACGGACGATCACGCCCGCGTCAAGCTGTAAGCCATTGTTCGCACGATTGTTCCAGCTCTTTACTGCCTGACGGAGCGACCACTCTCCGGGGCCAAGCACCTCGCACCGCAGGCATTCGACGTGCCATACGTTGTTGTCGTATTTGAAGGCCGCAATACGCGCATCATCGCGGCAGGTCAGGCAAGGGATGGGTCTAATCGGGAAAGGCCTATCGATCATTGCGGTTCTCCAAGGCTTTATGCGGCGTTACGTTCGCCATCCCCTCCATCATCGCGGCGAGTCGGGCGCGCTCTGCCGGATCCATCGGCTTTGCCGGGATCGAGCTGGGGCGCGGCGACGGCGCGAACAGGGCGTGCTTATTGATGAAGGCGATGTAGAGGCGTTCGCTTTCAACCTTCAGGGCGCGACGATACAGGGCGAACAAGAACTTAATCTCGGCCGCTTGAGGTTCTGTCGCCTCAAACTTCACGGGTGAGAGCTTGCCTCGCGTATAATACACCGTAGCTTCGCGGTTATCGGTGACCTTTGCGATCACCTGAAGCAGTAGTTCGCGCTCCATGGCCGTGGCGATGGATACCGGGTGGCGGGAAACCCTTTCATCAGCGCCTATGAAGTCCTCGCGGCGCAGGCCACTTTCCTTCAGCAGGCGTTCAAAGATTGCCTCGGCGTTCTCGCGTTCGCCACCCATGCCGCCCGTTACCAAGGCGGCAAGTTTGCGCAGGCGTTCGGTAGTCGCGTGCGTCATAGCGCGCCTCCATTCGACGCGTTCATCTCGGCGTCGATTGCCCTATCAAGGTCTTCGAGGTTCAGCACCACGTTCTCAGGTGTGCGCCCGGCGAACACGCCGCCCCTATCGATGGCGTCCAGATCCCGGCTACGAAGCCAGCGATATCGAAGGCAATCTGCCATCACTTCATCAAAGATGGCTGATAGAGCTTCGGGGATGGCCTCCGGGCTCGACAAGTCAAAGACCTTCAGGTCGCGGGCTTCCAGCCACGCGAGCACAGCGTTCATGTGTTGAGCTGCCGTCGCGGCCGTGGTCGAAGCTGCTTCGCCAACGCTCAGGAAAACAACGGGATGTTTTAGCGCTGAAACGCCGAGGAAGACGTTGGCTCCGCTTTTCAGGCGCTCCAGCTCATCCGGCAAAGGCTCCCAAGCCGACACCATGAACGGTACTTTGTCGATAACGAAGTCGGCCGTAGGTAGCGTTCCGCAATGGCCGTGTTCGGCCTCGCTCCAGTTCGTCGGTGCGCCGTGGAACCTATTAGCGCCTTGGATACGCTTGATTTCCATGTCAGACAGACTCCGCACGTGGGGGCGTCCCCGCGACCATGCGGCCATCGAAGACGGCGCGCGCGTCGTCTACGCGTCTGATTAGTGGCGTGAGGCTGGATTGCACTTCGCCGAGGAAACTGGCGACATGTTCCTTGCGGCCCCGGGGGATAAATCCTTGGTCTTCGAGAGCCAAGGCAATGCGTCCGTGATCAAACTTGGCTAGCTCGGTGAGTGCGCGCGCTTGGGCCTCAGTGAGTGTCATCGCCAAGGTAATCGACATGTCGCTTTTAAGTTCGGTTTTCATGGCTAGATCGCCTGCTGCTGAAAGGTGAGGGGTGCGGGGTTGCAGGTCGGGCAGGGTATGGCCTCCGACCAAAAGGGTCCGGTTTCATAGGCCACGCGCGATCCGCCGCATGCTCCGCATGGGGAGAGACTGAGGTCAGCGAGGACGCGCAAGACCGGTAAGAATTCCACACGCTTGATCCAGCTGCCGTCAGTCACATGCCTAACCCGGGGGACGGGCGAGCTGGGATACTAGAGCGCAAGTGTAGGGTCTGAGACGTATCCAATGCCATTGAAGGCTGGGTACACGCCTCGACCATCCAATGTTCCGCGCAGGACATAGTGGGGGTAATGCGTGCTCATGAGGCCGACCTCAAAACGGAATTTCATCATCGAAGGGGGAGGGCTCAACGCTGCGTCCGGTGGCGTCCACGCCACGGGTTGCCGGGCGATCGAAGCCGTATTCGTCCTGGCTCTGAGCGGCGGGTGGGCCTTTGCCCTCGCCACGGCCCCCAAGCAGGGTCAGAGTGCCATTGAACCGCTGCAGTACGATCTCAGTCGTGTACTTCTCGACGCCCTGCTGATCGGTCCACTTCCGCGTTGCGAGTGAGCCTTCGAGATATACCTGTGAGCCCTTGCGCAGGTACTCCTCGGCAATCTTCGCAAGGGCGTCATTGAAGATGACCACGCGATGCCATTCGGTCTTTTCCTTGCGGTCGCCAGACAACTTGTCCCGCCATGTCTCAGACGTGGCGACGGTCATGTTGGCGATGCGATCGCCCGAGTTCGTGGTGCGGATCTCGGGATCTTTCCCAAGGTGGCCGATGATGATGACCTTGTTGACGGATCCCGCCATTAGTGTCTCCCAATGTTGAAGATGATGAGCCATATGGCGGCCGGAACGACGATCCAGAGCGTGAGGCGCAGCCAGCCGGGGTATTTGTCAGGCCGTCGCATCAGTGAGGCTCCGCCTGTTCGATCGACCACCCCTGAAGCCGCAGGTCTTGCTTGATCTGGTTGGCCTCCTCGATCGTCAGGCCAAGGAAAATCAAGGCAAACGGGACGGGCTGAGCATTGCCTGCGGCGCGGGCGTACACTGAGACGTTGCCTGCCTCCTCACGAAAACCCACCTGATGGGGTTCACGGCCGATGCGGCGAAGTACGGTTTTTAGGTTAGCCGAAGGCTCGTGGCCCCACAGGTATTCCCATGAGTGAGGCACGCCCGATACGGGGGCGAAATCGACGCCAAATGTCGGATCTGGGATCATAATTACAGCCCCCCGATCGCTGATAGGTACAGGTCGAGTAGGGCCTCTTCTTCCTCAAGCTTGGCCTTGTCCTTCTTGCGCAGGGCTACGACCTTACGCATCACCTTGGTGTCGAAGCCGTCGCCTTTTGCCTCGGCATAAACGTCTTTGAGATCGCCAGAGATGGCTGCCTTGTCCTCTTCGAGGCGCTCAATCCGCTCAATGAATGATTTCAACCGGCTCTGTGCAGCGGCGGTGATGACGACTGGATTTTCGCTGCCGTCATCTGCGGTGCTGCCTAAAACCACATGGCGGCCCTCGCCATTTGCTTTGGCGATGATCTTCTCTTCCTCCATGCGGACGAGGTACGCCTTGGCCACTGAGGTCGCGATGTTGCAATCGCGCGCCAACTCGGCGGCCTTAACGTGTTGCCGCTCGCGGACTGCAGCCACGGCGCGGTCGTACGCTGAGGGAAGGTCAAGGGAGGTCGCAAGCGACATGGAAATGGCACCGTAGGCAGATGATTTGAAAAAAGGGGATTGCCCCGGCTGACCGGGCGGGGAGGAAGGTCAGCCGGGGCGCTTGCGCCGGAGGCAGGGCGGGGGGATGTCCCGACGCAAAGGGGGATTAGGCGGCCTTTAAGGTCTCGCCTGCGATCGGCTCAAAACCGCCCGCGGGGAAGTGCATGGCGTGGTCTGGATTGATCGGGGTGAACATCGAGCGTGGATACCGTTTGACCAGAGTTTCCTTCTTGGTCTGGATCTGCACGAGGAGTGTACCGGAGGTCTCTTGACCCACTGGCGGGTGTTCGAATGTCGCCGAATAGACCTTTCCGGCCTTCAGCAGGTGCGAAGCCGACGCTTGCGTGCAGCGCACGGCAATGATTTGGCGGCGGGGCTTCATTGAAAAGCCTTTCCTACCGCGACGGCGAGTGCGCTCATGCCAGCGACGAACGCCAGCGAAAACACAAGGTTCAATGCCTCATATGCGTGTTTCATGTCGAAGCCTCCAAGGGTGACTTCGACAGGAATAGCAAAATTGCTACCTATTGCAATAGCAATTTTGCAATTAGGAGCAAAAATGCTATTTAAGGGTGGCTGCTCGCGCTGTTACACCCTTTTATTCAATGGCTGCCTGCTAGATCAGTACACCATGGACCGGAGCGTCGTGACTCCAGTTTTTTGATCGACTTCGACCCGCGCAATGTAATTGGTTCGAACCATTGCCCCAAGTAGGTTTTCGGACTCCACATAGGAAACCACAGAATACTCGCATTGGGCGATCTTAATCACCCGAACCTGTGCATCGCCTTGGGAGGGGAACCGAGCGGTGCTTGGAGACTTGAGGTCACGCTCAACGAATGTGCGGCTGCCATACAATGCCGTGGTCGGGCCGTTCATGTCGTCGCAATAATCCACTGACTTGAATCCGCACGACCCCACCATTGGACATATCGTCACCAACGCAGCCAGAGCTCTCGCATTCCAACTAGTCATCTCACCCCCATCGCAAGCTAGTGCGCTAACTTAACGGAGCGCTTCATCAAAACTTTCTAAGTACAGCAACAAGTCGCCCAATAATCACCATCGATCCGTCGGTCGCTTTATCCGACGGAACCTGCGGGTTGTCGGACAAAATCTGAAATCCGTCAGCCGTGGCTCTGAGTCGCTTTATTTGGCCAAGGTTATATTGCGTGATAGCCCAGAACTGATCGTTTTTCTGTGGTTTCTTCTGGCTCATATCAATCAGCAGAATGTCGCCGTCAGCAATGGTTGGATAGTTGCTGTCGCCGTTCCCTGTTGTCCAGAAGAGGTCTTTGGGGTTCGCATTGCTGATCTGACGCAGCCAACTTCTTGAAAACTTGCGCGGCTCAACTTCAACATGATCGCCAATGTCGCTACCCCCGCCCATGCCGTAGTAGAGGTCAACCTGATTAATCAGTACGCTATCTTCATCGTCGTCAACGCGTCGTCGTTCTGATCTAGCGGCGAGATAAGGTGCTCCAAGAACCGGCGGGGAAACTCCTGCGGCCTTCGCAAGCGCCAAAAGTGTTTCGCGTTTGAGAAGCGATTCGCCACCGTGCCCGTCTTCTCTGGGGTTCACCCGACGGGTGACGGTCGTGGCGGCGAGACCTGCCTTTTTTGCGAGGGCTGTTGCGGTAAGTCCGGATTCACTTATGGCTTGAAGTAACCATTTGCGCTGTTCTTCGCGCTGGATGTCGTCGCTATCGGTCATGAGTAGCATATTTGCAAATACCGAATAGCAATGATAATTGCAAAAATGCTATTGCAATGTGTAGCAAAATTGCTATTCCTTTGCGACATGACCGATTTGCTCCTTGAATTTGAACGGCAGTGCGGTGCGGCTAAGGTCGCGCCTCAAGATGCTTTGTCGCGTGGCGGACTGCACGCAACCAACTGGTGGCGTTGGCGGTCTGGCAAGATATCGCCGACCCTGAAAAATTTTGAGAAGGCGCAAGCTGGCTTAGCCGCTTTGATCCAAGAGAGTTCATCGCAGTGCGACGCTCCGGCCACCACCCAAATAAATTCTGAAAACTTGGAACCGGGGAGCGCGCAATGACACGCGGCACATTTAACCGGCGCGCGTACGTGCGCGAATTCAACAGAAACCGCGCCATGCTGAAGGCTCTTTCGACGGTGCGGGCTGAAGTTGCAGGGATCCGGGCGACGATTGCTGAGCGAAAGGCCCTACTCAAATCCCGTTCGAGCGAGAAGCGCCTCCATGGCTCGCCGGTCGTCGCTCCCCTCTCTGAGACCGTTGAGGCAAGTGTCTCTAAAAAGGCCTTTCCCGTTGTGAAAGGGGCTACTTTCGCTGAACAGGATACCGGCAAGCGCAGCGATCAAACGTTCTTGCATGCGATTAGCCTCTTCCGCGCGCGCGAGGTCGGCTTTGACCTGCCAGTCGAGATCCTTGGTCTCAATGTCGCTTCTGAGTTCGGACACAACTTTGCTCAATTGCCAGATTTCGGCCTCAAGCTCAGCTTGGCTGGTCATTCTAATTCTCCTGAGTGTTGCGACTCGGACCGTATCACACGGTCCACGGGAGAAGAAACTCGCTCCGGTGGCAACGCCGGGGCGGGTGATTTCGCCACCACCCAAATAGATTCTGAAAACTTGGAAGCGGGGAGCGCGCAATGACACGCGGCACATTTAACCGGCGCGCGTACGTGCGCGAATTCAACGGAAGCCGGGCCGCACTTGGCGCTCCTTTAGCGAAGCGTGCGGAAGTTACTGGGAGCAATGGGGCCACTAGTGCGAAAGCGGCGAAGCAGGAGATTGACACTTACTTCGCCGAATTGCGGGCCTTACGGGCGAAGCGGCAGATTGATGCCTACTTCGCCGAATTGAGGGCTTTACGCAGGCCTCGCGGAACGGAGGACTTCAAAGGCACTATCCAGAAGCGCGATCTTCTTGGGGTCTGTCACTCCATCCTTGGCGATAAGCTCAAGGACGCTGGCATTCTTATCGGGATGGGCCGAGTTTTCAATGAAAAGGGCATAGAGCGCGCGCACGATGTTTTCCTGCGCTTCGAGACGAAGCTCAACGTCTATCAAACGAAGTTTGACTGGATCCGTCTCGTCCCCGTGCATGCCGGACGTTACGTGACTGTATCGGCTCATAGTGATTCTCCTGTGTTTGGCGACTCGGACCGTATCACACGGTCTACGGGAGAAGAAACCCGCTCCGGTGGCAACGCCGGGGCGGGCGATCGGGGTGCGCAGTGACCAAACTCCGCAATCCTCTGCTGCTCGAGGGCGTCCTGCAAAGCGCGGTCAACGACTGCGGTGGGCCTGCCGTCGTTGCCGACGAACTTGAACTTCCGGAACAGACCGTCCGCGACTGGCTGCGCACCGACGATAAGCGGGTGCGTTTGTCGTACGACCACGCCCGGCGTCTGAGCCGCCTCACACCTGTACTGGCCGCCGACCTGGCCGAACGTTCGGGCATGCGTTTGGTGCCGATCGATAACGGCGATGCCTCCGCTGCTGAGCTGATGGGGCCAGTGTCGGACCTCGCCCGGGAGTTCGGCGAGGTCATGGCCGAGGTCGGCGCGGCGTTCGCCGATGGCCGCGTCGAGGGGCGTGAAAAGGCCCGCATCCTGAAAGAACTGCAGCACCTGAGTGAAGCGGGGCTGCGTCTCATGAAAAGCGTCAATGGAGGTGCCGCATGATGAAGGCAGGGGAACCACGTGCCGGTTGGTCTGATGAGCGCCGGGAACGAGCAGCTGCACTTTGGAAGGAAGGTTACAGCGCCCGTGAGATTGCCGGGATGATCAAGGGCCCGGGTTTCACGCCTTCGCGGAATTCAGTTATCGGCATCATGCATCGTGCCGGGCTAAGCGGGTCTAAGGGTGAACCCAAATCAACTCGCCAGCCGTCCAAGCCGAAACTGCCCAAACGGGTCTTGGCTAAATCCACGGTCTGGTCTGACGATGAAAAGAACATCCTCAGCCGTGGTTTTGACCACGGCCACAGCGCGGCGCAGATCGCTAAGACGCTCAAAGTTGCGGGCTATGATCGTCAGGCTGACGCGATTGCCTCAAAGCTGAGGCATATGGGCCTGACACGCTCGTCCGTTGAGAGGAATGAAACCGCCCGCCTTGCGATCAGCTTGCTGCGAGGCCCGATTATTCCGGCAACCCCACCGCCGCCACCTGCGCAACTGAGTGCCGGGGAGGGTGTGAGCCTTCTCGCGCTTGATAAGGGCATGTGCAAGTCGCCGATGGGTGAGCGAGATGGGGAAGCTGTCTTCTGCGGTCTGCCAGTGGCCGGATTCCGCAAGCCCTACTGCTCGGGGTGTTCCAATACGTCAAAGGTGCCCCGTACGCTTGGGCGCATCAGCGAGCCTTATGACATTCACAATGTGCGTCGTTCTTACCTGCCAAAGGTGGGGTTTCAGAATGTCGCGTGATCACCAGTTCCATGAACCTACCACCTATGAGGCTGGCCAGTGGCGCGAACTGGCCCAGTTGGCGCGCGCCTGTGCTACCGGCGAGCGCAAGAGCTGGCGTGAGCTGCAACGGGCTGCCATAGGCGTCGGTCGTTGTCGGGTCTTCGGTATCAATGATCGTGGCAATGTCTGCAACCTGCTGATCCAGTGCGCGCTTGACGCTGCACAGTCGGTGGCCCCGTCGCGCTATTTCGATGAGCTGCACCGTCTGGCCGATGAGGTCCTGAAGCGCTGCGAAGCATGGGCCGAAGTGCGGCAAGCGCAGGTGTCCCGTGGTTAGAGGGACCGCGTCCGTACATGTCATGGAAGGCGTTGGTCGCCATGCCGATGCCCGCAGTCAGCGGGACTTCTTCGTTAGCGAGGAAGATGAGGCTCTGTGGCTGAAGCTCGAGTATTTCCCAACTCCGCCTTGGGCCGTTCGGGCGATGGCCGAGCAGATGCCGTCCGTCTTTCAAGATCCCAAGCTCCAGCGTGTGTTTGAGCCTGCGGCCGGTCGCGGCCACATCTATGAGCCGCTCCGCCAGATCGGCCTTGAGCGCGGCTTTGAGGTGCGCGGGCAGGATATCTACGCGCATGATCCGGCTAAGGGTTTTGCGGTCGGCGACTTCCTGTTTCCGGGCGTCACTTATCCCGGCGTCGATGTCGTCGTCACTAATCCCCCGTTTAAGCTGGCTGCCGACTTCGTGCAGCGCGGATTAGAGATTGCGGCTGACGTGATTCTGCTGTGCCGTCTGTCATTTCTGAACACCGCCGCGCGCCACGACCTCCATTTCAACAATTCGGTCGGGAACCTGACAACTCTCCTTCCGTGCATTGAGCGGGTACCTATGGTGCTCGGCCGGTATGATCCGCAAGCGTCTACGGCGACGGAATACGCATGGTTCCACTACCGGCGTGGCTACACAGGCGCGCCCGTGGTGAAGCCTATACCGCCGGGGTCTCGCACCCGCCATCAGAGGCCGGAGGATGTCCGGATATGATGGTGGAAGGGCGGGATCTGTTTGCGTTCGCTAAGGAATTGGCCTCGATCGAAGAGGTGGCGGGCGTCAAGTTGGTTGGTGGCGGCGTCAAACGCCGGGGGCCTTGTCCGCTGTGTGGTCAGGGCCAAAAGAAGAAATCGAGCTATGCCTTTGAGGTGAATGTCCGAAAGAAGACGTTCAACTGCTACGTCTGCAACGCGCATGGCGATGTGATTGAACTCGAGCGCCTGATAAACGGAGTAGCGGGCGAGCCGACTATCGCGGCAGCTAAGCGTCTGGTCGGCGATGTGCCTGCCGACTACAAGCCGAAGCCCAAGGTCTTTACTGTCATTCCGGATGAGCCGTCATCGGCGGCTATCTACGCGCGTGAGCTGCGTGGCGATCTGAGGACGGCGGCCGGCACACTGGTGCAGCGCTATTTGATGTCGCGCGGGCTCTCCGGCCGCGTCCTGCTCACGGCCGTCAAACACCTGTATTTTCACCCGGCCGTCTACTTCTCCGGGCCGAAGCACAACCCGGTCACCTTTCCGGCGATGATAGCGCTTGTCGTGGTACCTGCCGATGACGGCAAGCCCAAATGGACCGGCGGCATTCACGTCACCTATCTAAGCCGCGACGGGTACGGAAAGGCGATCGTGCCGGAGGGCAAGAGCGCCAAACGCATGATGGGGCCGCAGTCTCTCAACGGCCGCCCCGGCGGGGCTTGGCTGATACCGCCTTCCGAAATGCCGGAGGCTTCGGATCTTGTTGTCGCTGAAGGTATCGAGTCCGCCCTGTCCATGGCCGTGCTCCATGGCGGCATGACCCTTGTGGTGGCGGCCCTGAGCCTCAACCGGCTTCAGGGTCAGCTTCAGCCCGACAAATACGGTCGCGTCAATCCGGACATGCCTGAGGGCGTACCGGGATCAGCGTTCACATGGCCGTCTCAGGGTTGGACGCGGGTTTTCATCGGTTGCGATGCGGACATGTCGCCTATGCCGGTGAAGATCCGCAACCCTCTAAAGGGCGGCACAACCACACGAATTTTGACCGGTATCGAGCGGGCGCGCGTTTGCGGTTCGCTGGCAGCGGCGGCTTGGCGTCAAACCGGCGTCCAGGCGGATCCTGTAGCTCCGTCTGCGGGAATGGATTTCAACGACTTGTTGCGTGAAAGGCAGGGGATATGAGTTTGGAAGATCACGCCCTTTCGGCTGAACCTTCAGCGAAGGAATTGGCGGCTTACGACCTGAATGATTTCGGTAACGCTCTGCGGCTCATACGGATCATGGGCGGCCATATCGATAAGGATACGGTGAAGCCCGACATTAAGCGGTGCCGTCTGTTGAACCTTGTCGGCCAAGGCTGGATCGCCTTTAACGGCAAGCACTGGGATATCACATTTGGCGATCAGCTCGCCCGACAGTCCGCGCACATGGTCAGCCAGCGCATGCGCGACCCTGAGGTCATGACGGCGATCATGGATAAGCATGGTCGGGCTCCGGCGGACATTCAGCGGTATTTAGACAGCCTCGGTCAGGCCGGTTCGACAGCTGCGATGCTGAAACAAGCCGAGCCTTATCTCTCGATCGAGATTGAAGAGTTTGACCGCGCGCCGATGGCCTTCAACGTGCGCAATGGCACCGTCTGGCTCCGGCAGACCGAAAAGGGCCTGAAGGCCGACCTCCGGCCGCACGATCCCGGCGATCGCATCACGCGGATTGCCAATACTGAGTACGATCCAAAAGCTAAAGCTCCGCAGTTTGAGCAGCTGGTGGCGACCTCGCTCCGTAACCCAGAAGTGCGTGCATTCATGCAACGCGCCTGCGGTTACGCGTTTACAGGCGAAATCTTCGAGCAAGGGTTCTTCATTCTTCAGGGGAAAGGTGCCGATGGCAAGTCTACCATCATGAACGCGCTGCGTGACATGGCGGGTGGCTATGGTGCCTCGGCCAAGGTCGAAACCTTCCTTGACACGGGGCAGGCATCGCCTAACGGCCCGCAGCCTGAGTTGGTGCGGCTGGCTGGCGAAACCCGGCTCGTGTTGCTTGCTGAGCCACCGCGTGGTGCCAAGCTCAATGAAGGCCTGATAAAGGGTTGGACGGGTGGCGATCCGTATTCGGCGCGACAGATCCAAGGCAAAAACTTTGAGTTTGTGCCCAAGGGCCGCCTGTGGATGATGTGTAACGCTCTCCCTGTTGTGAAAGGTGATGACGACGGCATCTGGCGGCGCATGAACGTCATCATGTTTGAACATCAGGTGCCAGAGGATCAGCGTGATAAGCGCCTTCCGGAGAAGCTTAAGGCCGAATTCCCCGGCATACTCAACTGGATCATTGCGGGCGTCGGCGACTGGTTGGAACAAGGGCTTAAGCCGCCGGAAAAGGTGAGGGCGGTTCTTGAAAACTATCGCAAGACCTCGTCCCCATTCGGCGACTGGCTTGATGAATCTTGCGTTTACGGTGAAGCCGCTGGCGACGCCGTGACGGGCGCTACCGTGCTGTACAACAGCTACAAGGCTTGGGCGGAAGAGAACGGGCATGATCGACCGATGTCAGTCCGCGCCTTTGGCGACGCCCTCATGCAACGTCAGATACTGCTCGGGCCGCGCCTGTCTGACGGGAAGAAGACCCGGAAGCCAATACGCCTCAAAACGCTTGCCGAAACCGGCCCTCGCCCGACCGCTAATAGTTTCTCTCAGGCCCCGGCGGGCGCTCAGTCGGACCCGTTTTCAATGGATGGTTTCGAGTGAGAGGACTGAACAGTAACGAACAGTCTGAACATTTCAGCCCTACCCGTGAGGGGTGAGAAGAGGGGCTGCCTCTGGAAAACGAACAATGATTGTTCAGAATGGCGTGGATTGTTCAGAAGCTAAACGGCTGTAAACATTGTGGAAATGAACAGTCTGAACAGTCCGAACAATCCCGGCGAGGAATGGAAGAGGTGTGCGGATGCGCGACACCACGACCCGTAACTGTTCGGTCTGTTCAGTCTAGTTTTTGATTTTAGTTTTGATTTTAAAAAAAGAAGGGTTCCCAGAATGAAAAAGCAAGCCGCCGCCACCTACCGGGAAGAAGCCCTCCGCGCCGCCGGAGAGAGCCGGGCGTGGCTCATCGTAACCACCTATGCCAAAAAAGAGGCCGTAGTGTTGTCGCAACTGAAGGGTATCGGATACGAAGGCTACCGACCGATGATCGCCAAGCGCCGGAAGATCGCGGGGCAGGAAGCGCCGGTGCTGGTGCCGCTCGCCCTATATCCGAACTATGTGTTTGTCCGTGCGCTGGAAGGCCGCTCGCCTCTTTCGCTCTTCGGTCTTCAGGGGCTGGCTTGCGTCCACGAGCGGGCCGTTCTCGACGCCGTAGTCCAGGCGCACCGTGCCAAAGAGGCTGATGGCTTCCTCCCATTCAAAAACGAAGGGAAAGCTTTCCGCCGTGGTGATCGCATCAAGACGCTAGGCGGGCTGTTAGAGGTGGTTCTATCAGACCCTATTGACACGAATCGGTGCGCTGCCTTATCCAGCTTCATGAACGGCTCCTCTCGATTGATTGTAGGGCTGGATCGGGCGGCTGGTCTGTGAGGGACATATCCTCACGTGACGCCTCGGTTGCGGTGCGTTCCGGGCGAACTACGGCCTTGTTCCAGACCGCTACATCATGAACCTCACACTTTGGCGATCGCCATGTGCTTGAGGGCTCCTGCGGATGCTATTGTCAAAAATCAGAAGGCCTCGCCCAACCGGCGGGGCCTTCTGCATTTCTACCCATGGTCAAGGCGTTGCAATCCTCACTGAGACCGACCGGTGCTCGGGACGGGCGAGGGTGATCGTATCAACTGTCGGGCAGCGCCGCCCTAGTTCTTGGGGTACGAGAACCGACAAACCCTCGCAAGCCGGTCAACCATACATGTCACGTCCACGCGGCGGCCCTTGGCGCAAGTGGTACAACACAGCCAAATGGGCTGATCTGAAACAAGAGGCGCACACCCGGGACCTTTACACCTGCCAGATGTGCGGCCGCATATGCGGCGGCAAATACCCCGCGCCTGACAGCCCAACGGCTGACCACAAAGAGCCGCATAGAGGCAGTGAAGCCCTGTTCTTTGACATCAACAACATCCAGACGCTGTGCAAGTCGCCCTGCCACGACAAGGTAAAGCAGGCTGACGAACAGGCCAGCGTGAATGAGAGAGGCATCTGGTACTGACCATGAACCTGTTCAACAAAAGCGCTGATCAGCTGAACGCTGAGGCAAAGGCGGCGGGCGATCCGCGCGCGGACTAGTCGGGGGCCGGGCGGCGCGGGCCGAGGGGGGGGTAAAAGTCCCAGAGCCCCTCGGCCTCCAGACCCGCATCCCCCCCATTCAGAGGTTTTTTTTCTGATGACTGAAAATTTCGACCTGTTTGGCGACCCAATCCCCGAGGGGTATGGGAAGGCTGGGCGGCCGGAACATATCCCGACTAACCAAAACCGTAATAAAGTCATGATGTTACTGGCGCTTGGGTGGTCGAATGATCGCATCGCCAGTGCCATGCACATCACGCCGCCGACTTTGCGTAAGCATTATTTTCGCGAACTGAAATTCAGAGACGAGGCCCGCGACCGGATGGAGGCGACCGTCTCGATGCAGCTTTGGACCGGCGTCATGGAAGGCAGCGTGTCTGCCATCAAAGAGTTCCGTAAACTGGTCGAGAAGAACGACCTCATGCTCTACGGGCAGACTGCGCCGGTGAAACAGCCGAAGGCGAGCGCCAGTACCAAGGCCACGGCCAAGCCGAAGCTTGGCAAAAAGGAACAGGCGCTACTCGATGCGGCTGCGCCGGATACAGGTTCGCTTCTCGGCCAGCTCATGGCGCAGCGGCAACAGCAGATGAATTGAGCCCATGTGGGATTTGAGTTGTCCAGATTGGGAAGACCGAATTCGCAATGGTCGGTCGCTCATTCCCGATCTACCGCTGAATGCAGCTGAAGCTGAGATGGCCGTAGCGATCTTCGGGCAGCTCCAGTTGCCGGACGTACCGGACCAGCCGAAAATGGTCGATGCCTGCGGGCCTTGGTTCATCGAACTGGTGAGGGTCGTATTCGGGTCGTGGTTCCCCGATGTTCGAAAGCGGATGATCCGCGACTTCTTTGCCATGCTCCCTAAGGGGCAATCCAAAACGACCTATTCAGCCGGTTTGATGATCACAGGTATGATCATGAACCGCCGACCCAACGCCGAAGCGCTGTTCGTGGCCCCGACTCAGCGCATCGCTGACACCGCGTATGAAAAAGCGGCGGGGATGATCGAGGCCTCGAGCGACCTGAAGCGCCGGTTCCGGACACGGGACCACCAGAAGAAAATTGAGGATCTGTCCAACGGCTCCGAGCTGTGCGTGAAGACCTTCGATGTCAACATTCTCACCGGTGCCATCCTGTTCATGGCGATGGTCGATGAGCTTCACCTGCTCGGCAAAAACCAACACACCACAAAGGTGCTGCGCCAAATCCGGGGGGGGCTCGAAAAAACCCCTGAAGGGCTGCTGCTTTTTACGACGACGCAAAGCGATGAGCAGCCGGTTGGTGCGTTCAAATCGGAGCTGAAGCTGGCCAAGCGGATCCGCGATGGCCACATGCGCGACCGAATCATCCGGCCGATGTTGCCGATTCTGTATGAGTTTCCACCGGATATCGCAGCTGAAGAGCAGCTGTGGTCAAACCCGGAAAACTGGTCGATGGTTATGCCGAACCTTGGCCGATCGGTGCACCTCGACAGTCTTGTCGAGGACTGGCACTCGGAAAAAGAAAAGGGCATTGCCGAGGTCAAAATCTGGGCCTCTCAGCACCTCAATATCGAAATCGGTGTCGGTATTTCTGATGATGGTTGGCGTGGCGCTGATTATTGGGAAGAGCAGGCCGATCCGACCCTTACCCTGCAAGAGGTCATACGGCGTTCCGAGGTCTGCACGATCGGTATCGACGGTGGCGGTCTGGATGATTTGCTCGGTATTTCCGTCATGGGCCGAGAGCGTGAAACCCGGAAGTGGCTTATGTGGAACCACGCCTTCGCCAACCCGAGTGTAAAGGAGATCCGCAAGGATATCGTCGCCAATCTCGAAGATTTCGAGGAAGAGGGTTCTCTGACGTTCGCCAAGGTCCCTAATGATGTTGAGCTGCTCGTTGATATCGTGGTGCAGGTCTACGAGGCCGGGCTTCTGCCGAAAGAAAAAGGTATCGGCATCGACCCCAACAACATCGCAGCTATCATTGAAGAGCTGCTGCGTCGGGGCATACCGGATGAGCTGATATTTCGGCTGCGGCAAGGTGTGGCGCTGGCACCGGCTTTGTTCGGTCTCGAGCGCAAGCTGAGTGATGGTACGCTGATCCACAGTGGCCTGACCCTAATGAATTGGTGCGTCGGTAATGCCAAGGTGATCATCACCGGCAACTCGCCGATGATCACGAAGCAGATTTCTGGCCGGGCAAAGATCGACCCGCTGGTCGCCTCTTTCTGCGCCACCATCCTCCTGAGTTGGAACCCTGAAGCCTTTGGCCGGTCGGTCTATGAAGACGACGACGATATCTTTATTTAAGGACACACTGTGAACTTACTCAGCTTCTTCGGCCTAGAAGGGATGTTCGGGGCCGATCTGGGCTCGGGCCTCCAGCCACAGGCGGCGTATGATGATGGCGGCCGGGTGTTTCGCGGTCTGGATGATCCAGACCTGGAAGAATACATCCGCGCGGACCAGAATGGCTCTGGCTCGAAGCAGGCGCTGTTCAACACAGCTGTTTTCCGCGCAGTTGATGTCACTTCAGCTGTGATTGCCGCATTGCCGTTCCGGCCCATGCAAACCCGGCCCGACGGCGAAATCATTGAGGCTATCGACCACCCGCTATTCGAGATCCTCAATGATCAGCCCAATCATTTTCAGACCGCGCCTGAGTTCAAGCAATGGATGCAGATGCGGGCGCTGGTGGATGGCGACGGTTTGGCCCGAATCGTCAAGACCGGAAGTGGCCGGATCAGCGGCTTGCTTCCGCTAGATGATGTAACGGCGACCCTCGAAGGGGGCTCGCCAGTGTACCGAGGGCCGCGTAGCACTATCCCAGCAGATGAAATCTTCCATCTTCGGGGCCTGTCGTGGAATGGGTTGAACGGTCTGAGCCGCATCCGGCAGGCGGCGAGAGCGATCAATCTTGCCAAGGACGCCGAAGACGCGGCGGTGAACATCTTCCGCAACAACATGGCGGCGGGGGGCGTTCTATCACATCCCGGTAAGCTGTCCGATGACGCGCGAGGCAAGCTCCGTAAGCGCATGGAGAACCGAACCGGCATCGCTAACGCCGGGAAATGGCTGGTCCTACAGGAAGGCATGACGGCCACGCCGTGGCAGCAGTCGGGGCGCGAAAGCCAGCAAATCGAGCGCTCCAAGCATCAGGTCGAAGAGGTTTCGCGCGTTTTTGGCGTGCCCCGGCCGCTGATGATGATGGATGACACCTCGTGGGGCTCGGGTATCGAGCAGCTCGGGATATTCTTCGTCACATACGCCCTCATGCCGTGGTTCACGGCTTGGGAAAAGCGTGGTCGGATGTCTCTGCTCACGCCGAAAGACCGCAAAACCATCCATCTCGATTTTGACGAAAGCGAGCTGCTGCGCGGCTCGATGAAGGATCAGGCCGAGTTCTTCTCAAAAGCCATCGGTGGCCCCGGCACAAAGGGCTGGAAGACGGCCAACGAAATCCGCCGCCTGACCGGCGACGGCCGACACAAAGACGGCGACACCCTCGCAACCGGACAAGGAAACCTGAATGTCCCTCCGAAAACTCCCTCAAGTTAAGGCGTTCAATCGCCCTGACCACTATGATTGGGATGTCCCTAGCGATGTTCTCGCCAAGTGGACACCTCAGGCCGCCGAGAACGAAGGCGACGCCACCATCTCGATCTATGACTATATCGGTTATGATTATTGGGATGGTGGCGGCTTCACGGCCGCCCGCGCAGCAGCTGCTCTGCGGTCGATCGGCCCTAACCCCGTCGAAGTCCGCATTAATTCGGGCGGCGGCGATATGTTCGAAGGCCTCGCGATCTATAACTTGTTCCGCGAGCATCCAGCCAAGGTCACCGTTAAGGTTATGGGCATGGCGGCGTCCGCTGCCTCGATCATCGCTATGTCGGCCGACGAACTGGTCATGGCCACCGGCTCGTTTCTCATGATCCACAATGCGTGGGGCGTCGTCGTCGGCAACCGCAACGAAATGCGGGCGGCGGCTGAAACGTTTGACGAATTCGACCTGGCTATGGCCGAGATCTACCAGCACCGCTCCAACATCGATCTCGCCGACATACAGGCGATGATGGACAAGGAGACGTGGTTGAGAGCGTCCGAAGCCGTGAAGCAGGGCTTCGCGGACGGCACAACCGACGATCCGGCTCCCTCCGAAGCGAACGCCCGCGCGCAGCTCAATGCGCGCCAGCGTCTCGACCACATCCTTTCCGATGCGAAGATGCCGCGTTCCGAGCGTCGTCGTCTGCTGAGGGAGGCAACCGGCACGCAAGACGCTGCCGCTGCGACCACGCGTAACGCTGGCGACGACTTAGATGCCGCAATGTCCGCATTGCTGGCGTCGATCTAACCCCACCCCATTCAGAAAGTTAAACTGATGCACAAAACCAAGTCGCTCATCGCGGCCAGCGCGGCCGTGTGCGCTCTCTCCGCTGCCCGTTCTTCGGAAGTCACCCCGCCGCGCGTACGTGGCATTTTGGCGGTTCGCGCCGACACCCCGGCCGATAAGGTCGCGCAAATTCAGGCCGCGTGGGCTGAATTCAAGGCCACCGCCGAGGCCGACGCCAAGGCCAAAGATGCCCTTCACGCCGAGAAGATGGCCAAGCTCGAAGACGTTCTGGCCACCACGCAGAAGGATCTCGATGCACTAAACCTCAAGATGGCCGCCGCTTCTGGCGCGGGTGGCGTCTCGTCCGTAGACGCGAACGCTCACCGCGAAGCGTTCAACACCTATTTCCGCGAAGGCACAGGCGAGCATGCGCTTGGTGACCTGTCCGTCAAGGCTGGCCTGACCACGCAGTCGAAGCCGGACGGCGGTTATCTGGTCCCGACCGAAATGGAAAACACCATCGATCGCGTTCTCGGTACGGTCTCGGTTATGCGCCAGCTCGCGACGGTCCGCCCGATCGGCACGTCAACCTATTCTAAGCTGGTCGGCCAAGGCGGAACCACTTCGGGCTGGGTTGGCGAGGAAGACACCCGAACCGAGACCAATACGCCGAACCTCCGCGAGCTGGAGTTCACCGTCATGGAAATCTACGCAGAGCCCTATGCTACGCAAACCATGCTGGACGATGGTCGCATCAACATCGAGCAGTGGCTTGCCGATGAGGTCCAGATTGAATTTGCCGAAAAAGAAGGCGCTGCGTACGTCAAAGGTAGCGGCGTCAAGCGTCCTCGTGGGTTCACCACATATGAAAACGTCCCTAACGATAGCTATTCGTGGGGCAAGATCGGCTACGTGAAGACGGGCGCGGCCGATAAGTTCGCCACTTCGGCACCGGCCGACGTTTTCGTGGATGCCTACTACGCCCTGAAGGCGGGTTACCGCAATGCGGCCAACTGGCTGATCTCGGACGGCGTCATGGGTGCTGTTCGCAAGATGAAGGATGGGCAGGGCAATTACCTGTGGGCTCCGCCAACAGGCGCGGGCAAGCCCGCGACCATTCTGGAAAAGGCGGTCTACACCGACGACAACATGGATCCGTTGGGCGCAAACAAGTTTCCGATTGCCTTCGGTGATTTCAAGCGCGGATACCTGATCCTTGATCGGGTCGGCATCCGCGTCCTGCGCAACCCCTACAAGGTCAACGGCAAGGTGGCGTTCTATACCACCAAGCGTGTCGGTGGCGGCGTCCAAAACTTTGAGGCCATCAAACTGGTTAAGTGCGAGGCCTAAGGGCGGCTCCAGCCGTCATCATGGGCCGCCCCGCGTAACTGGCGCGGCCCGCTCCTTTTCCTTCTTTCTCAAGGGCAATCCCATGAAAGACATCCACTCGGGCATGAATATCGCCTTGGCTCTTGCCGCCGCCGTTCTGGCCGCCGATACAACCTCCGCCGCCATCGACCTTCAGGGTTATGACGCGGCCGAAATTGTCCTAAGCGTTGGCGCTGGCGGGATCACCTTCTCCGGCACGAACAAAGTCGAATTCGTTCTGACCCATTCCGACGACGACGTGACCTACACGCCGGTGACCCTGACTGACATCATTGGTGCGCCTGCGGTTACCAACGGCATCATCAAGGCCCTCACCGCCGCTCATGCCGAGGGCAAGGCCTATCGCTTCGGCTACAAAGGTGGCAAGCGCTACCTGAAGCTCATGGCGGATTTCTCCGGCACGCACGGCACGGGCACGCCGATCTCGGCCATCGTGATCCGCGCGCGCGGCTACGACAATCCGCAGGCCAATCAGGCCTAACGGCGGCGATCTCATCGACTGAAAAGGCGGGGCTTTGGCTCCGCCTTTTTCGTAGCTGCCATTGGGAAAGTCCATGCTCAACGTCGTCGTACTTACAACCGGTCCGCTTTTCACGCTGTCGGAAGCCAAACAGCATCTGCGCAAGGATAGTTCAGAGGAGGATGTGATCATCACCGGCTATGCCATGGCAGCCGCTCAACGGGTGCTTGATTACTGCGACCTCGACCTTGTGCCGGTGGGTGAGGGGCCGGTGGCGGTATTTAAAACGGCAGCGCTCTTAGTGCTGGGCGACCTCTACCACAATCGCGAGGCGTCGCCGTCCGAATTGCCGACCAGCGCGACGAACCTGCTCGACCCTTACAGAAACCTCGGCGTCTAAGGAGGCCATTATGCGAGTCAGATTCCTGCGCGATCGCGACTTCACGCCCCCGGAAAACCGGATGGTCACCTATGCCTATAAGAAAGGCACCGAAGAGACCGTCAAGCGGGCTTGGGGTGAGGAAATGAAAACAGACGGCGACTGCGAGGAAATCGACCCGCCGCGTCGTGCCACCTCTGAAAAGGCTGCCGACTGATGGCGGGTTCGGGCGATCTGTCTTACCGCCTTCGGTTTGAACAGAGGGGCCTAAACGACAACGGCGATCGCCGTGGCGCTTGGGCCGAACAATTCACCGTCTGGGCTGATATCGATTATCAGCGCGGATCCGAAACGGCGGTCGGGCAGCGGATCGAAGGCAAACAGCCCGCGTCGATCACGGTCATGCAAAGCCCTGACAGCAAACGCATCGCGGCCTCTTGGCGAGCGGTACGGGTCGATACCGGCGAGACCTTCAATATCACCTCCCCGGCGGTACCGGGCCGAAAAGCCGGGTTCCTCAACTGCATGGGCGTATCGGGAGGGGCTTCAGGGTGAAGACAGGGTTTCGCAATAAGGGCAAAGTCCTGGCTCGCTTCGACAAGGTGCCGCTGGTCTATCGCAATGCGGCGCGTACGCAGGGCACGATCGAAGTCGAAAAAATCGTCTCGACCATGAAGCGGTTCGCTCCGGAAGATCATGGTGTTCTCAAATCCACGATCAAATTCGATGAGCGGCACCGCGCAGACAAGCTTCTGTGGGTCATCAAGGCGGGCGGCCCGGCGACTACGAAGGTGGTTCGTAAGTCTGCGAAGGGGAACGCGCCGGAATTCGATTATGCGGTCGGTGTCGAGCACGGAACGACTGAGAACCCAGCCCAGCCCTACTTTTATCCCGCCTACCGGCTGCATAAGAAAAAGGCCAAGCGCCGCATCAAGGCAGCGGCGCGCAAGGCTCTGCGAGAGGTTTAATCCATGGCGGATATCGGTACCGAGGTCCAGAAGGCCGTTGAGGCCGAGCTGCGCACCAATACGGCGGTCAGCTCGCTATTCGGCGGCACCACGCGGATCTTCACAAACAAAGCGCTGCCTGACAGCGTCTATCCCCACATCATTATCGGCGAAGACCAGATCGTCGGCGATGATACGGAGTGCTCCGAGGAAGACGATGTCACTGTCAACGTCCACGTCTGGGCGCGTGAGGAGACGCCTGAAGAGGGTGTCCTGAAGGCCAAGGCGATCGCGGGGGCTATCCGCCGGGCGTTGCGCAAGCAGCTTATGCTTACTGGCTTCACCGTTGACGATTGGACTTATGAGGGCACGCGCCATCTGGGAGATCCCGACGGCGAAACCGCGCACAGCATCGTCACTTTCACCTATCTAACGACCGCAGACTAAGCCACTCGGATCGTTGATCGAGCGCCACCCTCTTCAGGGTGGCTTTTTTCATGTCTCAAAGGAGGCTCCTGCATGGCTCCCCCCTCACTCACGCGTGGCGTGAAACTGCTGATCAAGATCGGCAATGGCGCATCGCCAACTGAAGTGTTTACCGCCCTGTGCTCGATCAATGCGCAGCGCGGCATCACCTTCAACTCACAGACCAATGACGAAACGGTGCCGGACTGTACCGACCTAGAAAAGATCGCTTGGATTGTCCGCGAGGTCGAATCCCTAAGCGTCGAGGTCAGCGGTGGCGGCAAGGCTAACAAGCCGGACGTACCGAAGCTGTTCAACTGGTGGAAATCCGGCGAGAGCAAAAACATCCAGATCATTCTTGATGATGCGACGGCCGCGAACGTCATCACTTTTGCCGGTGCTTTCAAGCTCACCAGCTTTGAGGTTACGGGTGACAGGGGTGGCAAAGCCGAACTGACCATGTCGCTGGCATCGGACGGTGAAGTTACCGGCACCTTCGGCGCGAATGTGACGCCAAGCTAATGAGTCGCGCAGCAGAAGTTGAGCTGTCGTTTGGCGGGGCGGACCGTTTGTTCCGCCTCCCCATCGGCCGCATCCGTGCCATTCAGGAAAAGTGTGACGCTGGCCTGATGGAACTCTTAAACCGATATGCGCTCGGACACGACCGCATTGACGACACGCGCGAGGTCATCCTTCAGGGCCTTATAGGCGGAGGAATGGTCATTACAGAGGCTCAAAAGCTGATTGAAGCCTTCTTTGATCCGCCTGAGATCCCGAAGCGCCAGTTTACTCATCTGGCACAGGCTATCGTCTCGGTTGCCCTGTTCGGAGTCCCAGACGAACCGCCGGGGGAGACCGAGGCGGTGACGGCGTAACCGAAGAACCGTTGCCGCGCGAAAAAATGCGCTTCGGCCCCTTTTATCGCACCGGCATCGCCATGGGCCTCGGTCCGCGTGAAATCGATGACCTGTCCCTATGGGAGTTCGGACAGGTCGTTGATGGCTGGATGACCGCAAATGGCATTGAGCCAAAGGCTAAGCCACTTAGCGACGACGAGCATGACGCGTTGGTCGCCAAATACTCATAAGGGAAAACCTATGGCCGTCAAAGACACTGAGGCGTTGCTGCTCCAGCTGGCCGTCGATATGCGCCAATCTCAGCGCGAATTGACGAAGTTGCGCGATATGACCGACCGTCGCCTTAATGAAATGGAAAAGTCCGCGCTAAAGTCCACTGCCGCGCTGGCCAATATCATGGAGCGTGGCGGTCGTGATGTAACAGAAGCATTCAGACGCGGGCTTGGTGGTATCGCGGGCGTGCTGGCCAGCACCTTCTCGGCCCAACAGGTGATCGCCTACGCTGATAGCTACACCGGCCTGCAGAACCGATTGCGGGCTGCCGGTCTGGAAGGCGAGCGCATGAAGGCGGTTGAAGACGCGCTTTATGACAGCGCCAACCGTAACGGCCTGCAGGTCAACGCTACGGCCGAGCTTTATCAGCGAGCCTCGCTGTCGCGCCAGCGTCTCGGTGCTTCTGAAGATGAGTTGCTGCAGCTGGTTTCCGGCACTGCCGCTGCGCTGAAAGTGCAAGGCACGTCGGCCGAAGCGGCGTCGGGTCCATTACTACAGCTCGGTCAAGTCCTCAGCGGCACTAAGGTGCAGGCCGAAGAATACAACTCGCTAATCGACGGTTTGCCGGTCGTTCTTCAGGCAGCGGCGAAAGGCTCAGAGCGCTTTGGTGGAGACGTCGCGAAGCTGACCGGGCTCGTTAAGGACGGCAAGGTCACCTCGCAAGAGTTTTTCCGGGCCTTGCTCAACGGATTTCCGGCAATCGAAAAGCAGGCGGATAGTGCGGTCGTGACTGTCGCGGGCTCACTGCAAACCCTCAACAACCAACTCGGCCGATACGTTGGCCAGACAGACCAAGGTCTGTCCGCAACGCAACGGATGGCGCAGGTCATCACACTGCTGGCCAATAATCTCGACGTTGTTGTCCAGGCGGGAATGGTTGCTGTTGCGATCGTCGGCACGCGATGGGTTGTGGCGACCACGGCAGCTACGGCTTCAAACCTCCGCTATCAGTTCTCTCTGCTCAGCATGGCTGCAGCGCAGCAGGGCGTCACGCGATCGTCAATCCTTGCCACAACGGCCGTTGCTGGTCTCAATAGCGCTCTGTCATTCTTTGGTGGTCCGATAGGTGTGGCGATATTGGCGGTTGCTGCGGCCATTTCCTACGGTGCTGTCGAGACCGCCAAGTACGAACAAGCTGTCAACAAGGCCGAAAATGCGGTTCGTGGTTACAGGATCGAGCAGGAAAATGCTGCAAAAGCTGCGAAAGAGGCCGGCAAAGAGAAATCAGAATTTGTCTCCAGCATTCCGTCTGACATCGCCAATCTGGCGGCGCTCACTGGTCAAGTGGATAAGCTGGGAGAGGCATGGTTTCAGGTCGCCGCGCAGGCTCGAATTGCGGCTATTGAACAAGCCAAGACGCGAGCAAATGATGCCCGAAACAATGCGAAGGTGCTAAAGGAAGCCGCCGCAAAATCCGAGGGAAGCGATCGGATAACCGGTGCACCGCTCTCACTTGGCGGCGTAGCGCCTGCTGCCGCGATGGGCCAGTTCAATAGCAGCAAATATGTTTCGCAGCGAACTAAGCAATTGCGAGATGCTGCCAATGTGGCGCAGCAAGCGGCCGATACGGCTGAGGCCGAGGTCGCCCGGCTGCAAACCGAAAAAGTGACCCCGGTTTCTAGCCCAAAGACTTACGCCCCTACCGGCGGAACGAACAAGGCGGATGATGCAAAGGCCGCTGCAGCCGAGGCCAAGCGCATTGAACTGGCTCAGGAGGATCTCCGACTCGAGGAGGCTATCGCGAAGGCCAAGGCTGGCGCTGATGCAAAAGCCATCAAGACGGCCGAGGATGCGCAGCGCCTCGTGCAGTTGCGCCGCCAATATGAGGCGGCCGGTTATGCCGATGCTGAGAAACGGGCCGAAACCCATCTTGGCTATGAGCGTCAGGCTCTGGCGTTGATCGAGTCGCGCGAGAAAACTGAAAAGTGGATCGCCGACATTATCGACGCCAGCCAGCGCGCGGGCGAAGAGTACCGGCAAAAGCAGGCTCAGGCGGCGGCACTGGTGGCCGATGAACTGAACCTGCGGATCCGCATCGCGCAGCTGTCCGGTGATGACAAGGCCCTCAAGCTGGCCGAGCGTGAGCTTTATATCCATCAGCGCATCGCTGAGCTGAAAGACCTGAAGCCGAACGCGACCGAGGCGCAGAACACTGCGCAGGCCACACGCGAGGCCGATCAGATGGAGACGGCCCGTAAGTATGGCGAGGCGCGCCAGATGTTCGGGCAAGCCTTTTCGGAAGGGATCCGCGCGGCCGCGACCGGCGACCTCGCGGGCTTCCTCGAAAACATGGTCGGGTCGGCTGCTGAGCGCGCACTGCAGAAAGCTGGCGAGCAGCTCTATGACCTCGTCTTCGGGGCTGGCCAAGAACTGGCCATGGCCACCACGACAGGGACGGCTCAGGGTGCGGCACAAGGTGCGGCGGCCGCTACGGCGATCGTCACCGCTTCGGCCACCGGGGCGGCCACGATGTCCGCCGCAATCATCAGCGCCGGTCAGATAGCCGGTACCGCTATGGCGGCGCAGATCGCTACGGCGTCGGCAGCAAGCGGCGGCGGCGATGCGGTTTCCAAGCTCCTGAGCAGCCTCACGAGCTTTGAGGGCGGTGGCTACACCGGCAGCGGCGTGCGTGCGGGCGGTCTCGACGGCAAGGGTGGGCGTCTTACGATGATTCACCCTAAGGAAATCGTCCACGACCTGACCAAGCCGCCGCCGCCTGCCAGCGCCTTCCGGCGTGCCCAGATCCCGACCGTCCAGAATTTCAACATCAACGCGGCCGGAGCCATCATGGCATCTGACATCGTTGAAGACATTCAGCGCACGGGCGCGAAGGCGGCGCTTACCGGGGCGCAGGGTGGCGCGCAACTGGCCCAAACGAACCAAATGCAACGTACCCGGAGACAATTGGGCAAACGATGAGTGTGCAGCTTCCAAACGGCCCCTACCGCATTCTGGCGCAGGTGGATGACATCAGCTTCAGCAGTGATCTGGAGTCGCCCCTCGGCGGAGCCACCCAGCGTCTCAACCGGCTGGGAGACCGCTTCGCTCTGAGCTTCGGCTTGCCAACGGTGCGGGTAGGGGCTTGTGGGGCCTTGTGGGCGACGCGGCTCAGTCAGGCAAAACGGCAGGGCGCTATCATGGCGCTCCCAGCGTCCGTCCTTAAATTCGGTCAAACCGGCTCTGTTGGCACCCCGCGTGTCAATGGGGCTGGTCAGGCCGGTATGACACTCAACGCCGATGGCTTTAACAACGGCGCTCTTTTGGTCGAAGGCCAGTACTTCTCGTTCAAAGTCAATGGCGTCAACTATCTGCACCGCTTGACGGCCGACAAGGCGGCGTCCGTCGTTGGACAGGTGGCGTTGAATATTGAGCCCATGCTTCGGGTGCAGATCCCCGACAATACCGAACTAAACTTCGCGGCCCCTGAGATCGAGGGCTTAATCGCGCTCGATACGCGAGGGCTTGCCGCCAACCGGTGGGGCCTTGGCAGCTTCGAGACGATCACTATCACTGAAAACAGATAAGTCTCATGGCGATAGATCCCGTCTTGCGCACCGCCCTGTCCGGGCCGGTGGCGCACCCCTTTAAGGCGGTGGAGGTCATCCACCCCTATAAGACGTTCCGCCTTCTGGACGGCCTCGGCTTTCTCAACATCGGCGGCAACGTCTATGTCGGCCATGACCCCGATATCGGCGGTCTGTCCTCTCTCCGGTTCTCTGAAGAGGGGGCCGGGGAGGAAGCGCCGGATTTCCAGTTCGGCATTGCGGCCATCAACGAAACGGTTGCGATCGCGCTTTGCCAGCCATCGGCGCAGGGCAGCATTGTCAAAGCCATGTGGGGCGCGTTTGACCCGGCGACCGGCTTGGTGGTCGGCGCGCCCTACGTCCAGTTCGTCGGCCGGATCGATGTCCCGACGCGCGGCGTTCTGATGGGCGATGCCGTCTCCTTTGAATGTGTGTCCGGCTTCGACGCCTTCTTCGAGATCGATCAGGGCCGCCGCCTGTCGTTCGCCTTCCATAACTCGATCTTCCCCGGTGATGTGTTTCTTCAGTACGTGGTCGACGTCGGGATCTCGACGCCGTGGGGCCGGGCGGGGACGCGTCCGGCACTGACAAAGGCGGTGCTTCCATGAGCCTCGAACTTCTGGCCAGAGCGCAGGCCTGCGACATTACCATCGCCACCTATCTGCCTTTGGCCTTCGAGCTGGGCCGCTTCGACTGTGCGCGCATGGCGGCGAGGCACCTGAAGCACATGGGACACAAGGTCGCCGTCTCGAAGTTCGGCACCTATTCGACGGTAGCCGGCGCATTGCGCGCCCTCAAAAATCGCAACTTCGACAGCCTCGAAGCGGCGTTCGACAGCCTGCAATTCGACCGGATTCCGCCAGCCATGGCGATCATGGGCGATATCGTCGCATTCCCGAATGACTATCCGATCCCCGCCATGGCCGTGCGGCTCGATGCTCAAAACTACCTCCATGCCTGGCAGGGAGGCTTTGCAATCTCTGAATTGACGGGCGCTCTGACGGCGTGGCGGGTGCCATGCCTTCGCCCCATGAAAGGCTAATCATGGATCCGGCAAGTTGGGCCGTGCTGGCGACAAAGGCCGTTAGCGTGGTGAAGGGCGCGGCTGCGGCGTGGAAAACATTCGCGGCCGCCAAACCGTTGCTCGCGGGCGCGATCAAGATTGCGGCCTATGCGACAGTTTCGGCGGCGGTTGCCTCAGCGGCAGTTAAGACCCCAACTGGCGGTGGGCAGCAGCTTGAATTCAAGGCTGATCCGCAGGCCGGTTATGACACGATCGTCGGGCGTACGGCCGTGGGGGGCTTCAACATCCTCGGCTATCCGTCTGGATCCGGGCGAAAGAAGTTCGACAACGCCATCACGAACCTGTTCCCAGTTATATCCGGCTGTGGTCCGATCGCAGGCCCGATCGATGTCGAGATGAACACGTTCGCCTGCCCCTATAACAATTCGACTGGGCAGGTTACGTCTGGCGAGTACAAAGACAAAATGTGGGTGAAGACGGCGCTCGGGGCGGTCGGTGCTTCGGCCACTGCTTTGACCGCACCCGCATGGCCCTCAGGTTGGGACATTAGCTTTCCGGAATGGACAGCCGCTCACAAGGGGCAGGGCTTCGCCCATGCATGGGTGAGCCTCTGGCAGGAAGAGGGCGACAAGTCGTGGTCGAGCGGCATTCAACCGCGGTTTATCGCCC
Organism: Asticcacaulis excentricus CB 48; assembly: GCF_000175215.2. Taxonomy (NCBI): domain Bacteria; kingdom Pseudomonadati; phylum Pseudomonadota; class Alphaproteobacteria; order Caulobacterales; family Caulobacteraceae; genus Asticcacaulis; species Asticcacaulis excentricus. The sequence continues at coordinate 358,022 of NC_014816.1, forward strand.
GCGGTGCGCTCTGCTATGATCCGCGGTTTGACAGCACCTATCCCGGCGGCTCGGGCCCGCAGCGGGTCAACGACCAGACTACATGGGCATATAGTGAAAACGGCCCGATCGTCGCCCTGACCCACTATATCGGCTGGCGTCACAATGGCGTGCTGGTCGGTGGCGCAGGTCTGAACCCGGCCTTCATCGATATCCCGGCCTTCGTCGCTGCGGCCAATGTGGCGCAGGTCAACGGCTGGACGATCGGCGGCACGTTTAATTCGCTCGAAGATCCGTGGGTGGTCGGCAAGCGGATGCTGGCGGCGGTCGGTTGTGAGCCGATCGCTTCAGGCGCGCTTCTGTCCTGCATCATCCATACGCCCCGTACCTCTGTGGGTACGGTGACGATCGATGATGTCTGCGGACCGTTCTCGATCCCCTCAGTCAAGCCGATGCGGGACCGAATCAACTCGGTCATCCCGCGTTGCCGTCTGGAAACCCATAATTGGGAGGTTGTGTCCCTTAAGCCTGTCACGGTGCCGCAGTATGTCACCGATGACGGCCGCCTGCGCCAGCGCGAGTTGGAATATGAGATGTGCCAGAATGCGCAGCAGGCGGCGCAGCTGGCGGCATACGATATCGTCAACGCGCGGGAGTTCGGCCCGATCGCCCTTACACTCAAGCCGAAGTGGCTGGGTGTTCAGGTCGGCGATGCCATCACGCTTCACCTGCCAGAGGCTGGCCTCAACAATCAACTTGTGATCGTCAAGAGCCGCCAGCCCAATGCTGATACGGCAGAAGTTATCCTGACGGTTGAAAGCGAGACCACTTCCAAGCACGCCTTCGCGCTGGGGCAGACTCCAAATCCGCCGCCGACCCCCGGCCTGACCAAGCCTGACTACACGACGCCACCGGTTCCTGAGGTCGGCGTGTGGGCGGCCGAGGTCGGCTATGCTGGCTCAGGATCTGGGACGCTTCCGGCAATCACGATTTCCGGCGGTCTGACCGAGACCGCAGACGTGAAGGACATTCTGGTCGAATACCGCGAAGTAGGGACCGAAGAATGGATCGTCTGGGCGACGGTCGCCAAAGAGCTGAAAACCATCACGATCACGGGCCTGAAGCCCCTGAAGCAGTACGAAATCGCCATCCGGTACCGGACAGCCTATGGTCTCGGCGACCGGCTGATCATCGCCACGCTGACAACTGGCGATCTGAAGGTTGGGGATCGCGACGCACAACAGGTGCTTACCGATATCGACCTCAATGCCGAAACGCTGCTGGCGTATCTCTACGATGTGCAGGTGCTTACCGATTGGGTGAACGCCCGCTTGTTTGTGGATGGCCAGCCGGTAAATGCCGTCGTAGCCGAAGAGATCCAGACGCGCATAGACGCAATATCTGCGTTGGCGCAGAAGCTGGCACTGGTCGGTGTGGCGATAAATGGCAACACCGCGTGGAAGCTAAACGCGGATATTGTCTATGGCGACGACGATAAGTTGCTGGTCCAATCTCTGACCCAGCTTCGCGCCGACATGGACGATTTCAATGGTCAGTATGCTGAGATCATTTCTCAGCTGGCAGTCGTTGTAACGCCTGACGCCGGGGCAGTAGCCACCGCCGTACTGCAGTTGGACGTGAACGGCAGGATTGCCAGCGTCAAGGCCATCAATACCGGCGAGGCCAGTGCGCTACGCGCTCGTTTCGATGTCTTCCAGCTGGAAGATACCGCTGGAAACCCGCTGTTCACGGCGGCGGGGGGTAAGGTCACTATGCCGAACGTCACGGTGACCGGTGAGCTTCAGGTCGATACCATCCAGCCCGTCCAATCGGGTTACGACGATGTGAAATTGATCAGCCAAGCGCAGGCCTTTGCGACCGTTGAATACATCAACGATACCAATGGCAACTACTGCGCCCCGTACACCGGTTACCCTTCTGGCCGTCAGCGCTTCGTCCAGATGTGTGAGCTGGGCAATTCGGCGGCGCTTGATCCGGGCAAGCGCATCCGCAACGGCACGCGCACCTTCGTGGTGTCTGGATCGGCCTCAGTCGATGCCTACTGCTCAGTCTGGTATCAGACCTATGACCCGGCGACCTCCTCATGGGGCGCACCGGTTTACGTGGCGCGCGGGGTCGATAACGCCTCTGGCGTGGGCAACGTCACTGTGCCGGGTGGCGTCGATATCGTCATACCGCCCAACGGTTCGGTCAGGTTCTATCTGAGCGTCAACCGTGGCGGGCTGGGGTCCGACGCATGGGACGCAGCGACCGGTAACCGGTCGATGGAAAACCTCAACCTTCTTGTTACCTCTGTAAACTTCTAAGGACTGTCGATGCCGACAACACCTGCGGAAGCTGCTGCCACCATACAGCAGTATTTCAATGAGCTGCGCGCGGATCGTGAGGAATACGCCGAATGGGCCACCGGTACAGTCACCGGTGGCCCTAATGGTGACGGCCTTTATCCGCTGCGCACCTTCACGGGCGAAGTGGTGAAGATCCCCTGCCCCGCGAAGGCCATGGCGACCGCCCAGCCTCGCACCCCGTTCGAATACGGCGCTGTCGGGGCGAAGGGCTGGGGTAATCAGGTCAGTACGCCAGCCAAGACCCGGTTTGCGACCTTGGCTGAGTGTCAGGCCGTCTACCCCTTTGCCGTGTCTCTGGAGCAAGAGATTGATTTCCTCGCCCTTCAAGCGTGGTCCGATGCCGGTGGCATTGGGCAGCTCTTCGAAGAGTGGGAATTCAAGATGTGCAACACCCACCCGGATTCATGGACGCCTTGGGTGCATGTGGCGGGCAATTCGGACCTGTACTGTGGCTATTCCGGGTTTCACTGGGAAGACCTTGGCACGCTGACCGATGACACTCAGTTCGTGCCAAACGCTGATTTTACGACGGGTGCCGGGTGGGTGAATGCCACGCAGTATGCCGCAGATGAAATCATCCCGGTCACGTTCCCGGGTGGCGAGGCGGTGGCCTTTGATCCTGCGACGCCCGTCGCTGATCAGGGCCGCTTCTACCAGTTCGGTAAACAGGTCACTCTGCAGCCGGGCTACTACACGGCGGAAATTGAGTTTGAAGCGGAGCTTGGCCAGTCCTACGGCTTCCCCCCGCCGCTGAATAACAATCAGCCTGCATACGCTGGCATCGGCTTCAACTCTGCCGGGCCGGGTAGCGGCGAAAGCGTGATCAAGGGCGGGGCCAACTTCCAAGCCCAGATCATGTCCAAGCTTTTTACGCCCGGGCGTCACACCTTCAAGGGGTCGTTTGACTTCATCGTCACGGCGGAAACCTCGGATTGGCTGACGTTCGGCGGCGGCGGCTATGTCAGCTTCTATATCAAGCACTTTGGGATTAAGCGCTGGCTTCCCAACTGCGCGATCTTCAATACCCGCGATGGTGATGAATTCCGTGACGATTCAAAGCACCATTACCCGGTGTCAATGGGCATCAATCAGGCTTACCTCTGGGGACCGCCTGCGGTAGCGGGCGCTCCGGCATGCTTCCGCTGGAAGTCGTTCAAAAACATAGACGGCAATCTGGTTATTCCCCGCGATGTCTACATCGACGGCTTCGACAATCAGATTATGATGGGCGATGGCGCTTATCTGCTGCAGTTCTACAACGTCAACGGCAACTTTGGTCATACGGCCATCTACTTCGAAGGTGGCCAGAACGCCGGGGAGAATAACCGCTTCTATGGCGGCGGGTTCGGTAACTGCAAGGTCCTGATCCGCAACCCCCGTACGTCGCAACTGAGCTTTTACGGGACGAGTCTGGACTATGCGATTCAGACATGTGTGGAACAAGCCGGGCGGATTGAAACCTTTGGCGTGCACATTGAACAGAAGGTTCCGGAGGATGAAGATAAGCCGCTGTTCGATCTGATCGACGGCGGGTCATTCATCATGCACGGCGGCAGCTTCCTCGGGGCCGGACCGGTGTTTAGCTCACCCTGTGCACCGGTCAGGACAAACAACAGCAAGTGCACATTCCAGATGTACGGCACCGAGGTCTACCACCTCGGGTCTGATCCTGACGGCCCCGGCAAGGGTATGGTGATGTCTGGCCCCGGTCAGATCATCATGAACCTGATGACGAACAAGGGTAACCCGAACATCGGGCCACGCGGCTTGTCTGAGGCGCGCGGCATGGACGTTTTGGGCGGCGCTGGGCATTTTGAACCCATCGCCGGTACGCCCTTTATCGCTGGCATGGGTCGCAACGAAACCGGCATTGACCTCATTGGAGGGTCGTACTTCGCGGACGCGGATATTCTGCCGACCGACGAATACCTAGACCAGTGGGATAACTCTCGGATCACGGCCACAGTCGTCCTGGCTGGTGATGGCAAGCGCAGCTTGAAGATCGAAAAGAAGGCCCCTTATGGGCGCGGCAACGGGGGGCGGATACAAATCCTGATCCCTGTCCAGCCCGGCCATGGCCTGCTTGGCGGCTTCTATGTGAAGCTTCCGCCGATCTTTGATGCGACAGCTGCGCCCGGTGAGACGGTCACGCTGTACTACCGCCGCTTCTGGTGTGTGGTGGACGGCTATGATCTCCTTAACCGGCCTATCTTCAAACAGACGTGGGATTTTGGGGGCGAAGAGAACTTCACCCTCCCACTCGACGGAACGGGCGGCGGTCAGTTCCTTTGGCGATCAATCTCGACTGCCTACAAGGGCGACGGCTCAACCGACCCAACCAAATGGACGGCGGCGGCATCGCCTGCCGGTGCCACGCACCTCGCCATCCTCCTCGACCATGAGGCGCTTCCAGCTCTGTCCTATGAGCTGCGGGGCCTCTTCGCCAATCAGTTCTAAGGTGACGACATGGATTTGATCTCGCTCCGGAAGGCCCATACCTTTCGGAGGTTCCGGGAGGCCTTGGAGGCCAACTTTGAACAGATACTGGCGGCGCTGGATGCATCGGACGGATACCTGCCAGCGTCTTACCTTGGCGCGGTTTCAAACCTTGGGCGCGCGGCAGACAGTCTGGCCACTGATCACACTGTGTCCATGGCGGTCACAACGCGCATCGCACAGGATGACATCAGCGCTGCGCAGGTCTTGCACCATAACTGGTACAGCAATGCCTCAAATACGTCTGAGCGCTTGCCGGGCGGTGCCTGCACTTACACGGACTGGCTAGAGTATCCAATCGGTGTAGCCTACTACGGCGGCGCGTCGGTTACCGCTCCGAACGGTGAGAAGGCCGTCAATGATCTGGGCATGCTTGGCGTCACTATCCCTGCAGGTGCCAAGTTCCGCGTCTGGACCAAGCGCGTCGGGGCGCAAGTCTTCACAGGCGGGCGGGGTTCGTGGCATCTGGGCGCGGGGTATCTGGCTAATCCGGCTTCTGGCGAACAGGTGCCCCGGCTCAACCACGTCTTCTACCCCGGGGCAGCGTGGGTAAACACCTATTGGCCCACCGTCCTCGGTCAGACGCAGCGCCGGTCAGTCCTGTTCATTGATGATAGCCATGGGATGGGTGAAGGAGAGCGTGGGGAGCCGGACCTTGGCGGCTTCTATGGTATGCTTGAGCGGTATTTCTCTGACCGCTGCGGCTGGACGAATATGTCCACGCGAGGCATGTCATTGCAGTCATTCATCAGCAGCCATTCGCAGCGCCAGCTGATCGGGCAGTATTATTCCGACATATATATCGGACTTGGCGGCAATGATGTCAGCGCCGGGCGTACCTCCGGACAGATGCTGGCCGATCTGGATACAATCATCGGCTATTACCCCGGTAAGAGCTACCTGTCTGGCACTGAGCTGCCAAAAACCACCAGCACCGACAGCTGGGCCACAACGGCCAATCAGACGCCAATCTCTCAGGAAGGCGTCTCCCGGGATTTCAGCCGGGCCAAGATGTACGGCACGCGTTTTAAGCGGGTCTATGATTGGACTAAGGGCGCGTCGTGTTTCCGAACTGACGGCACCATTGTGCACAAGCCCGGCATCACTGCTGATGGCAATCACCTGACCGCTGATGGCTATGCAATGGCCGCTGCCGGTGAGCGGCAATCGCCCCTCTTTTACTGAATTCACTACGATTTGAATCTACGCCGCTCCATCCCGGGGCGGCTTTTTCATGGGAGCTTTCCATGTCGAATGCTTACGCATTGGACGCGACCGGCAGCACGTTCGCGCTCGCCGCTTGCTCAAAGACCTACGGGTATGATGCTCAAGGCCGTGTCACGTCAATTTCCGCAACTGTCGACGGCGTCACGCGGGTCAAGACCTACACCTACAACGCAGCTGGGGACGTGGCGACCGAAACGCCATGGGTGGTGCAATAATGGGTGCGCGAGTAAATCCATTCACCGGTGATTTGTCCCCAGCTGTAACCAGTGCAGAGGTGCAGGACGCGGGCGCCGCTATGGCGTCTGTCGTCTTTGATAAATCGGGTACGCTGTATTCACCAATCGTCGGCAAGGTTCGGGTCGTACCTTCAACCGCAAACCTGTTCTACGTTGTAATGAAGAGCGTTGAAGGTGCGAAGGTCGCGCGCTTTCAACGTGGCATTTATGTGAGCACCTCCGCCGATTTGGGGGGGGAAGGGCCTGAGTTTCGGTTGACGGGATACGGGGTGATGTCGAGTTACGACCTCCCTCCCTCTGTTTTTACTAGATGGGTAGCCGACGAGGCTGGTGCCTTTGATATGGTTGGCAGAAATGCGGCCAATGTGCGCTTTGGGAGCTATCACGGTTTGGGGCCTTCCGGCACATTGAATTCTGAGTCAATCATGGTCGATGGGATCGAAGTCAGCCATACCCTCGCGCGTGAGGGATCTGTGTTTGAGCTTAGAAATGTGACCACGGCAACAAATGGTACTGATGTTTTGTCCCGCGATCTATCAGTGAGTACTGACGCTGGAAAACTAAAGCTTACGGTCAATGCGATAACTGCGACCGGGATGTCACTGGTTTATTTCGGGATGCCAATTGCTAGTGGTAGTCACTTTAATGAGATTCATGTTCGAACCGGGCTTGGTTTCACTGGGATACCATTAGGGGTCGGAGAGGCTGACTGTGAGTTTCTGGCGGCCAAAGGCATGACGATGAGGAGTCCGTCAACAGGTCTGTATATGGCTGCCTATGGCGAATTGCCTAGTATAACTGGGTTTGCCAACGCGTGGTCGGTGAAACAGATCCAAGCGTTAAGTTTTACGGACCGTCAGAAGTCGTATTGGTATTTCACGTCAAACTACGGAAACCTAGTCGGAGCTTCGATAAATTATGAGTGGGGCGAAGGTTTGGTGGGGGAAGCGGCTTACAGCGTCAATAAACTCACAAATACGGTTTTCTCGGCCCCTGAATGGACCTATCAACAAGGTGGCGGCAACGTGTCTGTGAACAATGGTATCCTGACGATGACCCGTACAACTGGGGCACCTTCAAACCTGCGAGCCTACGCATCCATCCCGGGAGTGGCGGTCGGTCAGAAGTATCTAATGGCGGTAGACTTCCTAGGCCGCTCTAATTCTGCAGGGACAATTGAAGCGTATGCTGGGTCAAATACAAACGGATCAAGCACTTCACCGCTACCTGCCCTAACAATTGGTAATTCGGTGTTCGATTTACCGAAGAGGGTGGTCCGTTTGTTTACTGCGACGCAGGGCAGTCCAAATCAAGCCTTCCTAGTGCGGAACGCCTCAACGGAAAATTTAGTCACTCAGTGGGCTAACCCGGCTGTCTACGCCGTCGCGCCTTAGTTTCAAAAGGGCCACGACCCTTGGGCATTTTTGAAGTGTCTTACTTATCGCTCACCTTAAAACGTCTCTTGCATGCCAATGCTAGACAGAACAATGCTAATGCGGACAGAGTAGTTTGCCCAAGCGAGGTCAGATGAACAATGAGGCCAAGTGACCCATCCATTAGCCGCATGCTGACCTCTAGGCTCTTTGGGGGATAATCGACGCGGTTATCCCACGGAATAAAGGGGGCAATTCTGCCCGCGCTGTAGGAAAGTCCATCGGCGATGCCCTTTGGCCATGTGGCATCGTGAATCTGCAGTCGGCTCCCGCGCGCAAAATTGAAGGCGGTTGTGTAGACCGCCGCGCACAGGCCCCACAGCGAAAGCAGCAACATCAGCGGCCTGCCTATGCTGTTCCCATAACCGGAAAATAGACGATAGCCGCACGAAACGGTTCGCTCCAGACTAGAGTAACGATCGTTCTTTTCCCTACACCGGAGTTCGTAGTTATGCATTCTGGAAGAAAGGTAATCTAGGGACTCACGGTCGAAACGTGATCGTAATTTCGAGAAAGCATACTCAATCTTCGCATGGTGGTGACGTTTTTCGTTGTCGGGGTCGTCTTTTTCTTTGAGGTAGATAGCGCAGAATGCGTCCACCGTCTTAATGAGGTTGTTAAACTGCTTATCAAACTTCCCAGACTTGACGAAGTCATCCAATGAAAGGTCGTGAAGAAGGCTAAATAAGCCGCTCAATGGAATTGTGCTAAGTCCCGCGCCAACAGCATTAAACCGCACAATAGACGAAGCTTCGGCAGTCACGGCAGTGGGATAGATGATTTTTCCGCCGAAGGTGAACTGATCGATAACGACACCCCTTAGTGATAATGTGCGGGCTACGCAGTCGGAAGCCTCAAATATATTGCCTTGGGTGGCACCGCCGGTAACTGTTAGACCACCCACGAAAACGCACTTATTAAATTTAGCATTCGGTGCGGCTTTCACTGGTGAGATGAACAGACAGTCTTCGGAGCTACTGTGGTGTATCTCGTCGTCGCCATACACGGCGTAATCTGCGCCGCGAGTATTGGACATCAAGCCAGGTAGCCACATTCCGTTCGGCCAAACATCATGCGGCCAACTGAAAGCATCTCGCCCAGTCTTTGAAATGTACCTCTGCCTTGCTTCATGAAATGGGTCTCTCCAATCCTCAAGTGGGGTGATCATCTTAAAATTTGGAACGAGCTTCAATGCCGCGCTATCGCCTTCACGAATTAAATCGAATGGAGGAAGATATGGATAAAAGTATTCTTTCCCTCGCCATGTGTAAGTTTGTTGCCCTTCCCAAGGTTGATCTAAGCGTATGGCGTGTTGTTCTGGAGCCGACATAAATTTGCTTTTCAGCCCCTCGCAGCTGTAGTCCTTGGCGATCCAGTTATTTAGCCAAACTTCAATCTCAGCTATCACTAATGGGTCTTTAAGTGCGTCACTGATCATTACCGCCCCTAATGCGTGCATCAGAATCCGAATCGATTCGTCGCCGATCTTGACTGAGTTTCGCATGGGTAGCAACCTTGCTATTTTGCTCCTTTTAGGGGAGTATTGTCTCCATCCCAATCGGAGGCAATTTTGAAAGATAAGCTAGATGCGCCAATTGAGGTGCTTAAACTTTGCCGAAGAACCTATTGCGCCCTAAAGCGGCGTGAAGCTCAGGGAATGCACCCGGAGATCACTTATGACCCTGTGCTAACGGTTCGGCAGGCGGTGCAGCTCACTGATAGAGATCTTCGAAACATGCCCAACCTCGGGCGAGTGTCCATTAAAGAGTTGAAGGACAAGCTGGCGGCATTCCGTGGTGGCGCGCCGCTCAGTCTCAACGAGACAGTAAAAACCCAGCGCGGTTATGGCGAGGTCGTCGCCATCTCGAAGGGACAGGCCTGCCTCCGGTTTGCCGATGGGAGGTTGGCAGTTTACTTAATTACCAGCCTCCAGCGGCCAGACGGTATTCCCGTAATCGACTGACTTAAACTTGTATCCCCCTATTCAGCCGCCTCAACCCGGGGCGGCTTTTTCGTGCCCTAAAGGAGGGCAAATTCATGAAAGACCAGATCATTAGCTACATCAAAGCCAACCCCAAAAAGGTGCTCACCCTCGCTCTTGGGGTTGCGGCTGCGCTCGGCTGGAAAGCTCCTCAGGCTGTTCAAGACCTGATCGCCATCCTGCCCTACTAACTCACGTCGGACAGAGCCGGGGGAAACTTTGTTGCATACACTTATCGACTACCTGACCACGCGTGGCGCGTGGGTCATGGCTTTCTTTTTCGCCGTCTCGGGTCGCATCCTCTATCACACCGAGATGGTGAAAAAGGGTCGGCGGCGCTTCTGGTCGTGGCGGCTCTTACTCGAGCTGCCAACGGCGGTAGGCATGGGTGTGATCGCATATGGCGGCTGCGCTCTGGTCAACATCACGGGCGATGGTCAAGCGGCCATCATAGCCGTCGCTTCATATCTAGGCCCCCACGGCGTCAATGAGCTTTGGGCGCTCTGGCTAGAGCGAAAGCGCTCTGAGCCGTCCAAGTCTGAATAATCCATCATCTGGCCCGCCCTCACCGGCGGGCCTTTTACGTCCGGGGCGACACGCCCAATCTCGGAGTGAGTAAAATGACGCTACCCGCCCGCTATTCGTACCTTGCCAATGAGCCCGGCCCTAAGATGGTGCTCGAGGCCCTCAAAGTGTTTGGACTGACCGAGGGCAAAGGCCAAGCCAATAACCCCACAATCCTTATGTGGGCTGGCGAAGTCGCCCAGGCTAACCCTACTGCCTATAATAAGTGGGCGACGACATTCTATTCGGAAGACTCTATCGCGTGGTGCGGCTTGTTCATGGCCCTTTGCGCCGTCCGCAGTGCTGGTGGGAAGCCTGAGCGTCTGCCGCCCGATAAGTACCTCAGCGCCCTGTCGTGGGCGAAATGGGGGAAGCCTGTGCCGAAGACAGGCGCAATGCTCGGGGATGTGCTGACCTTCCAGCGTGAGGGGGGCGGTCACGTCGGTCTTTACGTCGGCGAGGACGCCGATTGCTTCCATGTCCTCGGCGGCAATCAATCGGATGCGGTCACGATCACCCGCATTCTGAAGGCCCGACTGTTCGCGGTCAGCCGTCCGGCCTATACAGTGCAACCGGATAATGTTCGGAAGATCAAGCTAACGGTCAGCGGCCCGGTCAGCGTGAATGAGGCATAAAAAAGGCGGTCCGGTGGACCGCCCAGTTCAAGTTACCGTCGAGGGAAGACGCCAGATAAGCCGGCTAAAGCATTGAACCCGGTCGAGGGGTTATGCGCTGGCCGAGAAAGCCCGGAGAGAGCGTTAAGCCCCTGAAGAACAGAGGGCGCTGATCGACGGGGTGGGGAGGAAGCGCTCAAGCCACTGAGAAAGGATGCCGCCCCTCGGTCGGTGCACAGGCTTTCTGTTTGCTTCGGAGTAAGTCCGCTCAACTTCCTGATACGCGGTGGCTGGCCGATAGACGCGGTGTGCACTGAAATGTGGCCCAGATTATTCCACGGTACCCCGTCCGCCTCCGTCGTCAGATAGTAGCGACCCGACCGATAATGCCTACGGATGTAAACGGGCGCTGAATAGCCATCGTGCTCGGTGCGCATCGGCACGCCCATCTCCGCAAGATAGATGGCTTCATCAAGCGTGTACTTATGAATGCTGTTACCCACCATGTCGATACGAAAGTCGTCGTCAGGCCCGTCAGCCCAAACATCTGTGATGATGATAGTCTTATTGAGATAGTTGAGCATCATGCTCTCCTATAATGTGGCTTGACGGCTAGTGAAATTTCACCATAAATATCCGCCCGGCCTACGTTGCAAACAATGCCCGCCATGGATCCACCACGATTCACTTTTGGCGTGCATGTAATATGATGACCGGAAATACGCTTTAAGCAAGCATTAACCTCGCCCAAAGATTGATTTGGCGGGGTTTTTGTGTTGCGCTTGTGGACAAATGCGATAACCTGAACCATCAGATGCTTGCCGTAGTGTCCGGACTATGTTTTTGGCTGGATAAATAGGTCAATCTGCTGAAGTGTTTTACCTCCCCAGTCCTTGACTAGCGTGTGCCGGACTCGCTCGACCAAATAGCGTGCTTCTCCCGGCGCGCCATCCGCCACCGCGACAAACTCATCGCCGACATGCGGGCACACAGCCAACATCAGGCCGTCCAGCTCCCCCACGGCCATCTCGTCAGAAACCCAGAAGAATGAATAGCGGTGTTCGATCATGCACTAATGACGCATGACCAGGCGTAAAGCGTCAAGCCGTCTGATCGCTTGAGGCTAGTAGCTTTCTTAGGCGGTCTACCTCTTCGGCCTCAGTCAACAGCATCTTCTGAAGGCGACTTCTGGAAGCCGCTTGATTGGCGACAAGGGCATCGTAACGGGCTTTAAGCAGATCATAGTCCTTGATCTGCTCGGCGAGCACTCCGACGACGGCCTGCATGATCCAGCCGCCCTTCCCTTCGGCGACACGACGGGCTGTGTTGTCCCATTTTCTTTCCAGCGCTTTCGATAGCAGTGCGCGCGCCTTCGCTTCTGGATCCATTTCAAACTCCATTCCCGCCTAAATGGGCGGGTTTAGCGCGCGCCAACGCGCTAAACAGCGAGTAGCCCCTCGCTCGAAGTCCATCCGTTCACGTCTGAACCTATAAACGGTCGCCGCCCAACCTGTACAGGCGCGCGATTGTTAGGTCGGGCGAGGGGTAATTGTCAATGAAATGTTCTTTAAATGTTCTCATTCCCGTTGAGGGCACCGAGCCCGTTGCGCCGTGGTTAGGCGGCAAACGTCATCTTTCAAAGCGGATCTGCGCGGTACTCGCCGGAACTGACCATCAGGCCTATGTCGAACCGTTTGTTGGAATGGGCGGGGTGTTCCTGCGGCGGAGGCTTCGGCCATCTGTCGAGGTGGTCAACGACATCAACTCGGACCTTGTCAACCTCTACAGGGTAATCCAGCGCCACCCTCAAGCATTGTTCCGCGAGCTACGGTGGAGGCCCGCAATGCGAACTGAATTTGAACGGTTAAAGGAAACGAGGGACGAGGATCTAACTGATATCGAGCGCGCGGCTCGGTTCCTTTATTTGCAGACCCTAGCCTTTAGCGGGAAAGTCTCAGGCCAAAGCTATGGTGTGTCGCTTACCAGCCCTCATAATTTTGACCTCAGCCGGATAGAGCCGCGAATCGAGCGCTTGCGCGTCCGACTTCAATCGGTGGTTATCGAGAACCTTGACTGGCTCGAATGCATTACACGCTATGACCGGCCGGGGACACTCTTTTACCTAGACCCGCCATATTGGGGAGGTGAAGGCGATTACGGACCTGGCATCTTCCTTCGGGGGGATTTTCAGCGAATGGCTGATAAGCTGCGGTCGATAGAGGGCCGCTTCATATTTTCTATCAACGATAGGCCAGAGATTCGAGCGATGTTCGATTGGGCGGAAATAGAAGCGGTCAACACAAAATACAGCGTCGGCAGCGTCGATCGGAAAGAGCCGGTGCGCGAGCTGCTGATTGGACGGGGGGTGAACCTCTCTCCGGCGGCACCAGAACCTACGCTTTTTTAGGTTAGGCACTCGCGCCAAAAAGCCAAATAAAACAACAGGCGGAGAAATACCGGTTAGGTAGTCCACCCGCCTGTTTTTTTTCGGAATATTCAGTCCCTAACGAGCGGTAAGAATTATTACCGCATCAACCTTACCTAAATGGGGGCTCGTCGAAGGCGCGGAGCTTGCGAGAGTGCAGTTTTGCGCCCGCCTGACGCAGCAGGTTGATCGTCTCAAAACCAATGTCGATATGTTCCGCGATGGCGCGTTCATAGAAGTGGTTGGCCTGGCCCGGCAGCTTCAGTTCGCCGTGCAGTGGCTTGTCCGACACGCATAGCAGCGTCCCGTAGGGCACCCGGAAGCGATAGCCTTGCGCGGCCAGCGTCGCCGACTCCATGTCGATAGCCACCGCGCGGCTTTGGGAGAACAAAAGCGCCGAAGACGAATAGCGAAGCTCCCAGTTTCGGTCGTCGGTGGTGACCACCGTGCCGGTGCGCAGGCGCTTTTTCAGGGCGTCGCCGTCCTGACCGGTGATGTTGACCGCAGCCTGTTGCAGGGCGACCTGGACTTCGGCGATCGGCGGGATGGGGATTTCGCGCGGCAGCACGTTATCCATCACGTGATCGTCGCGTAAGTAAGCGTGAGCCAGCACATAGTCGCCGATGCTTTGCGAGGGGCGTAGACCGCCGCAGTGACCGATCATAAGCCACACATGTGGGCGCATAACGGCCAGATGGTCGGTGATGTTCTTGGCATTGGCAGGGCCGACGCCAATATTCACCAGAGAGATGCCCTGACGGTCGGGTGACAGCAGGTGATAGGACGGCATCTGGAATTTGCGCCAGGGTGAGTTGGCGATCAGTTCAAGGGGGTTGGGCGTGTCCTTGGTGATGACGATGCCGCCGCAGCAGGACAGCGCCGTATAGGGGCTGTCAGGGCGCTTGAGCTGCTCCAGCGCGTAGGCGACGAATACATCGACATAGCGATGATAGTTGGTCATCAGTATGTAGGACTGGATATGCTCGGCCGGGGTGCCTGTATAGTGTTTCAGGCGAGCCAGCGAGAAATCGGTGCGCAAGCCGTCGAACAGAGCAAGCGGGCGGTGTCCTTCGGCGTCGAGAAGCTCCATCCCATCGGCGACTTCATTTCCGATGAGGGCCAGTTCGGTGGTCGGGAAGTGCCGCGCCAGATCGAACGCCGAGACGCTGTTGAGGTCAAGGCCTGCGCCATCCAGAACGTAGGGATAGGGGATTTCCTGATCCGAGACGCCGACGCTGATTTCGGCATTGTAGTCGGTTTGCAGCAGTTCAAGCTGCGTCCTGATCTCTTCGCCGAACAGGTCAGGGCGGGTGATCGAGGAGGAATAGGTGCCGGGCCGTGAGAAGCGGGCGAAAGCGCGGTTGACGACGGGGTGGCGCAGATGCAGCGGTGCGTCGTCATCTTCTTCATCGACGCCCCTCCACACCACGATCAGGCGCGGATAGCAGTACCGGCCCTGTTCACGGGCGGTTTTCGACGGTTTGCTGCGGTCGGTTAGATAAGCCTGAAGATCGGTTTGTAGCGCCTTGACGGCGGCGACGTAGATGTCTCTCAGGCGGGCGACGGCCTCGGCGGCGGTCAGATTGTCGAAACGGTGGCTTTCGGCGCCACGAGCCGCTTTTCTTTGCTTTTCCATATTCCATTGTGTCACGCCTTTTTCCTTGTGAAAAGGCCATGGCCCACACATTTTGTAACCCGGTTACAGGCGGTGTGAGGAATATCGATCAGAGGTTCGCGTTCAAAAACGCGGCGCAGTCGGCGCGCAGGGGGCCTTTGCCGCGAAACGGAATGGAATAGGCCGCCGCACAGTCCGAATGGCTTAAGCCCTCATAGACGATCAGTTGTGACGCGGTGCCGGCCTTAGTTAGCGCCGTATCGAGATTGACCGAATTGCTCAGGCGGCACACCGTGTCGGCGCGACTGTGCTGAAGCAGGAAACGCGTCGTGCTTTTGGTGGCATGCTGAACCGGCTGCGTCTCTAACGGACGCGGAAAGCGGCCAAAACTATTGCGGGTCGCGTCCACATCGAACGGATAGAAGTCGTAGGGGCCGGAGACGCCGATGGCCACCCGTATCGGATTAGAGGCCAGGGGATCGAACCTGAGAAACTGCTCATCGAGCGCCAGCATAATGGCGATATAGGCCCCGGCGGAATGGCCCATGACGCCCAGACGCGCCGCATCGCCGCCCCAGTTCACGGCTTGCTTTTGCACATGGCGCACGCAGGATGCAGCGTCGTGCATGAAGTCCGGAAAGACGACCTCTGGATAGAGGCGATAATCGGCGACGATCACCAGGTAGCCGAGGGAGGCCAGCGAGCGGCCCATCCACGCATAATCAGTCTTGCTGCCCGAATCCCAGTTGCCGCCGTAGAAGAAGACCAGAACGGGCCAACCCTTTGCGGGCTTTACCCCGGACGTCGGTGTATAGACGTCGTAACGCTGACGCGCCTGATCACCATAGGCCACGTCCTGTGCCACGCGGCGTGACCCGCCATCCTTGGGCGTCAGGGTGTTGAATGCCGACAGGGTCGAGCAGCCCGATAGTAGCAGGCCTAAACCACTGCCGATCACAAGGCCGCCCAGCAGCCGACGTTTGTTGAGGATCATGTGGAGCCCTTGCGACGGATTTTGCGCACAGTTGCGTGAAGATGCTAAATTCTGACATTGAGTTCGGCCGTGACTATCCTAGTATGGCCCTAAACAGACGATACGGATTTCAGGGAGCTTTGGACGTGCATAAGCGAGACTTTCTTCTGGGCGCGGCAGCCGCGGCCTTTACGGCTCCTGCGCTGGCGCAAACCGCTGTGACCACAGCGGCGAAAGCCGATATCCCGCGTGAGTGGGTAGATGCCGATACCGGACATCGCCTTTTGCGACTGTCAGACGAGGACAATTCAAAATCCCTGTACTTCCATGACAATGCCTTCACGGCGGATGGCAAGTGGATGATTTTCGACAGTCCATCCGGCATACAGATGGTTGAACTGGCGACACGCAAACTGCGCCAACTCACGCCGAAAGGTTATGGCAGCCTGATGGTGTCGCGCACCAAGAACATCTGCTACGCGCGCAAATTCCCCGGCGGTGAGAGGAAGAGTTCCGACGATAAAGGCCGTGCCGGTATCGAGATTGTCGCCATCGACATGGATACAGGCAAGATCCGCACTATCGCCAAGGACATCAAGGGCTATGTGACCACGGTCAACGCCGACGACACCCTGCTTGCCGGCACCTGGGCCGAGCGCGAATATCAGCTCCAGCCGGGGCCCAAGGTCGCTAATACGGACGGCGGTTATAATGCTATCGGCCCCGACGGCAAGCCGCTGAGCTTTCAGGCTGCCAAGGAAGTGCGCATGGCTGAGCGTCTGGCGCAGAACATTCCGATGGAAATTTTCACGTTGGATATCCAGACCGGCGAACGCAAGGTCGTCACTGCCTCGACCGACTGGCTAAACCACGTGCAGTTTTCGCCGACCGATCCGCACCGGCTAATGTATTGCCATGAAGGGCCTTGGCATAGCGTTGATCGCATCTGGACGATCAGGACCGACGGCACGGGCAAGGAAAACGTCCATAAGCGCAGTATGAACATGGAGATCGCCGGGCACGAATTCTTCTCGTTTGACGGCGAGCGCATTCTTTATGATCTGCAAACGCCGCGCGGTGAGGACTTCTGGCTGGCCAGTTATGACCTCAAAACGCACAAGCGCATCTGGTACCACATGGAGCGAAACGAATGGTCGGTTCACTTTCAGATCAGCCGCGACGGAAAGCTGTTCGCCGGTGATGGTGGCGATGCGGATATGGTGGCGCGTGCGCCGGACGGCAAATGGCTCTACCTGTTCCAGCCAGAGATTATCGACGACTTGGGTGTCTCTGCCCCCAATGCCGCGGAGCTGGTGCGGCCGGGCGTGCTGCGCGCTACTAAGCTGGTGAACCTCAAGACGCATAACTATAACACCGAGCCGAACCTGCAATTTACGCCGGACGGCAAATGGATCGTCTTCCGTTCAAATATGCACGGCCCCATCCATGTCTATGCGGTGCAGGTGGCGAAGGGGTGAGCGATATTCGATGGATCAGAAGTAAAAAGGGCGAATGGGTAGTGAAATAATCTCGCCATACTTCAAAATAGAGGCCTGGACATCTGCGCGATTGAGAGTTTTCTTCCAGATGTCCTGACGTGCCAATGGTTCTGGTGTTGACCACTTTCTTTGCAGATAGTTCTGAACATCCATAAGTGCATATGTGCGTGTGTCGGGGTCTTCGAGTTTATCTATAATGACTTTGGCCAGAGTGTCGCTATCTTCTGCACAGAGTAAAGCGGATTGAAGGGGGGGATAAGCGGCCTTGGCATTTTGCAGCATCACGGCCAGAGAGGCTTTCATCTTGTCGGTTTCGCCGGTTTGCGCATACGCGCAAACTTTGACCCCTTCCATGGACATCAGGCCGTAAAGGTTCGCTTGATGGACTTTGACGTTTCCGACTTCTTTCAACGCTTCATTCGGACGCGAAAGGGACGTGTAGAGGCCTGCGAGATTTATTTTTTGGCTAACCATATCTCGGCCATTAGCAACCGCTACATCACGCGCCATCCTTAAAACCCGTTCGGCTTCGGCGTAACGTTCTAACTCCCACAAAATACGTGATTTTGTGTCTAATGTCCAATTGAGTCGGGTGGCTAGATCGTCATAAGGCTTACGATTTACAGGGGCGCGGTCGTGTTTGGAAAGGGCCTCATCAATTACCTTTAATGCCTCTTCCGATCGATCAAGTTGGTTCAGGTCATACGCGACAAGTTCGGGCCCGGCCAAAAGAGTCGGATTGCGGTTGGCAAAATCGCGATGTCGTGCCAGTTGGGCTTCGTAGGCCGCTGCGATCTGAGCTTCTGTCATCTGCCGATAACCGATGTAACGCTTATCTATGCGCAGTTTGATGAGACTTTCGGGTTCAACGAAAGCGGCGGCAATAGTAGCGGCTTTGTTGATGTCGCCTTCTGATGTGTAAATTTCAAAAAGCTCGAAAGAAAGCGATTCCACCGAATAACCAGTCTCCTGGGGAGTGTAGGGGGCCGATAGTAATGCCTCAAGAAGTCTACGCTTGCTGGCCCTCCGATCTTGAATCTCATTGCTTAAATTAACAATTGAATAAACAATATTGCGGTCAATCTCCTGAATTCTCCGAGGAAAGCGCGATGCCAGAACCGTCAGGGCCTCCACAGCATCTTGGTGCTTTTTGAGTCTGGGTGCGATGGCCAGACGTAATCGCCAGTACTCATAGTTTGTTGCGTCACCAGGGACGCGACGCGCCCTTTCTAAGGCGTCATAGGCCTCTTCGGGTTTATCCGAGTTGAGAAGCGCGATAGAAAGCAGACGGTAGCAAGAAACCTGAGTGTCTGAAGGCAGAGAGCCGAATTGTGGATTATCGATAAGGGTCCGGAGGGATTTGATTGCCTTATAGAAGTCTTCGGATTGTATATGCGCGCCGGCTTGTGAAAGCAACTTTTGCAGATATTGCGATTGATCAGATGCCGGCGCGGCTATGTCCAACGCCTTAGCACTGACCGGTATAAGCGCGGTCGCGCCGACGAAGGCAGACAGCAAAAGAAACTGACGCATGAAGTCCCCCTGGATTTTTCTCAAATCCTAAACCCTGTTGCCGCCTCTGTCATCCCCGGACCAGCGAGCATCCAGCAGAATAGACCAGCAGCAGCGACGGCGCCGGGGGCGTTGAGGGAAGTGGCGTTCCGTTTTCCCGATAGAGAAAGCCGCCTACGCGATAGATGCCGGCCTGAGTCTCATCGCGCCGCGCGGTTTGCGGGCGCACCTGCCCGACGATTTCAACCAGCGCGCGGTCATAGAGCCTGAGGCCAGAAAACTTCGATCTACGCATGCACGCACTCCCTGCACAAACCGTGAACGATCAGGGTTAACGCGAGGTTAATTGACGCGCAGAGGCAAGGCTTTCGGTCCACGCAGCGACAGGCTGGGTTTGAACTGTGGTTCGGCGGTAAGCGCGATGCTCTGAAACCGCGACAGAAGCGTCATAAAGGTCGCTTCCATATTCATGCGCGACAGGTGATTACCGAGGCAAAAGTGTGGCCCGGCGGCAAAAGCCAGGTGGCGGTTGGGCGTGCGTCCGATCTCGAAGCGGTCGGCGTTGTCAAACGCCTCCGGGTCGCGGTTGGCCGAGGCGTAGAGCAGGCCGATCTTCGTGCCCTTTGGTATCTCCCAGCCGTTGACGTCCATGTCCTCTGAGGCAAGGCGATGGAAGAAGGGCAGCGGGGCGTCGTAGCGGAACATCTCCTGAATAGCCGTCGGCATCAGGCCGGGATCGGCGCGTAGACGCTGAAGCTGCTCCGGGTGGTTCAACAGTGCCGTCAGGCCGTTTCCCATGGCGTCGATGGTCGAGCCGTGCCCGGCCATCAGGATCAGCATGCAGGTCGAGATATATTCGTCCTCGCTCAGCTCGCCCGCGTCCCAGCGCCGCAGTAGCCTCGAAATCAGATCGTCTTGCGGGCGTTTACGTCGCTCATTGGAAAGGTCGATCAAGTAGTCGTAGAAGGTTCTTGTGGTGCGTTCGGCCAGGGCCTTGCGCGCATCGGTGCGGTCGATATCAAAATACTGCACGATGTCCTCTGACCAGATGCGCAACTGCGCACAGTCTGCATCCGGCACGCCCAAAAAGCGTCCGATGACGCGCCCCGGTACGTGCACGGCCAGATCGTTGATAAAGTCAAACTCTGAGCCCACCGCATCGAACAGGTCAGACACATAGGCCTCGACCCCGGATTTTAGGCGTTCGACCTGAGGTGGGGTGAATTCGCCAAACACAAGTCGACGCAGGCGCTGATGCATAGCGCCATCAGAATTGAGCAGGGAAAACTGCACAAAGCGCGCATGGTACGGCATGTCGTGCCAGTTCTGGGCGCGACGGTCAGCTTCGATCTCTTCGGGGGTCAGACGATCATCCAGCGAACGCAGCGACAGGGGGTTAAGCGCGGCCGCCTGCACATCGGCAAAGCGCGCAAACAGCCAGATATCAAACGGCGCAAAGTAATAGGGCGTGTTCAGCGCCCGCAGGCGCGCATAGGCCGGATAGGGATTGCGGGTGAATTCGGGCCCCAACGGATCGAAGAGGGCGGGATCGGCGGCAGACGGATCGGGCAGGCGCATCGAACGAACTTGTCCGGGTGGCTAAGCCGTGTCAAGCGGCCGGGGTATCAAATGAAATAGATTTGCTAAAACGTCCGAATAACAGCATATTGCGAAGCCTTAATATACCCTCAGGGCCCCGCCGGATGACACCGCCTGAGCTGCACATTCTAATTGTCGATGACAATCGCGGCGACGCGGTGCTGCTCACCCGCGCCTTGAGATCGGTGTTGAGCGAAGCGGTCATTGAAACCTCGCCATCGGGAGAGCAGGCCTTGCAACGCCTGCTGGGTGAAGGGGAATATAGCGGAAGACCTGTACCTGTGCTCGTTCTGCTCGATTGCCGCCTGCCGCGCCTCAGTGGGTTTCAGGTGCTGGAGAAGATCCGTACAGATCTGGCTCTGAAAGAGGTGCGTATTTTGCTGATGTCCGGTCTGGTCACGCCGGAGCATGTGGCCGAAGGTGAGCGCTGCGGTTCGGACGGCCATATCGAGAAGCCAGATAGCCCGCATGCCTTTGATGATCTCGCTCAGGCTTTACACGGGTTCACGATGGACGCCTCCGGTCGTGGCGGTCCTTTTCGCTTTCCCGACGGCTTGCTAAACAGGCTCTAAACTCAGGCCTTGGGCAGGCTGAACGAGATGGCCGTGCCGTCATCCGATGAACCGATACCGATCTGGCCACCATGCATCAGGACAATCTTGCGCGCTAGGGTCAGGCCCATGCCGGCGCCGTCATAGACGTCGTCATTGTGGAGTTTGCGCAAGGGACGGAACACGTCATCGTGGAACATCGGGTCGATGCCGATGCCGTTGTCGGTGATCGAAATCCAGTAGGCCTGTTCGGTCTCTTCGCAAGTGATGTCGATGATTAGAGGCTGATTTCGACGGCGGAATTTAATGGCATTGTCGATCAGCATGTAGAACAGTTGATACAGGCGATTGGGGTCGCCAGTGACCTCCGGCAGGGTTCCTGCGTTCAGCGTCCCGCGGATCATGTCGAGGTCGGTCTGGCGATTCATGTGCACGCGCGCGACGATTTCTTCCAGATCGACCTTTTGATCCAGGCGCGGAACGGTGTTGAGGCGCGAGAACTGCAACAGGCCGTGCAGGATTTCTTGTAGCTTTTCACCGCTTTCCAGAACCATGGACAGATTGGTGCGCGCATCGTCCGTTTCGGGCACCGGCGCCTGTTCGACCAGCAGTCGCGAAAACTCGACCAGGGACCTTACGGGGCCGGCCAGATCGTGCGACACGATGTAGGCGAAGTCCTTGAATTCCTCCGCCGGGTCCATCTCGGTCATGCTCCTTATCTGATACTTTTGCATGTCGGGTTCCGTGCCTGTGTGGAAAATTATACCGCTTACTCTGCGCTACCTATTGTGGCCCTTCAATACGCCTCAGCTAGGCTAATGGGCGGCTTTTGCAATCCCATGAACCGGTTACATATACGCTCCCACAACCTTACAGAGATTTAAACGCAAACTGAAAGCACATAAATTTGATTGTTTTTGTTGCGGTTATTGCCTTTCATTCGCGATTTTAAGCGAAAAGCCCCGCCTGTGACGACGGGGCTCATAGCCTGCACCAGAGAGTAATAGAAATTCTATTGGGCTTTTGTCACGCTAAGCTGTGGCTTCGGCGGGGCCTTCATGCCTTCGCCTATAAAAAACGACGGCCAGGGCGGTTGGTTGTAAGCGGTGTTCTGCCAGGCGATGGCGGCGCGGTATTGCGGGTCCTGCATCAGGGTGGTGAATTTGTAGGTCGTCGGAAGGTTGGTCGAATAGATGCGCAGCGATGTGTTGTCTTCGCTACGCAGCATCACCTCTTCACGCCAGTCGCCAAACAGGTCCGCCGACAGTGCCGGTGTCGATTTGGTGCCGTTGTTCGACGTCGCCCCTTGGGCGTCCAGTATCTCTTTCGACTCAGATGTCTTCCAGTCCCACTTGAAGACCTTGTTGCCGTCCAGGAGTTCACGCAGCAGATCACCGTCCCACCACACCATGAAGTTCATCTGGCGGGGGCGTTTGTCCGTTATGACATTGCCCTTCACATCGTACAGATTGCCGCTGTTTGAGGCCCAGAATTCTGCCCCCGGATGGCGCGGGTCGATATCACCCGCGGCCCCCCGGCCGGTGTCCTTCTCCGCAGGCACCTTGAAGATCACTTCACCGGTTCGCGCATCGAGCAACGCCGCGCCGGTATTGCCGGACATCTTCATATTCTCGTGCACGCCCCACTTTTCGAGACCCGGACGGTTGGGGTCGAGGTCAGAGACGTGCATGGCGTCGCCGTGGCCCATGCCGGTGGTCCACAGCGGCTTACCTGTGCCATCCAGTGCCATGGCGCCGTAGAGGATTTCCTGTTTGCCGTCGCCATCGACATCGGCGACGCTGAACTGGTGATTGCCCTGCCCGGAATAGCCGGACGGCACCCCGGCGGCTTCGGAGTCGAAGTACCAGCGATTGGTCAGCTTACCGTTTTTGTAATCAACGGCGGCAATAGTGGTGCGAGCATAATAACCGCGCGCGAAGATGGCGCTGGGGTGTTGTCCGTCTAGCCAGGCTGTCCCGGCCAGAAAGCGGTCGCTGCGGTTGCCATAGGCATCGCCCCAGCGCGCCGTTGCTTCGGCATCGGTGGGATTGTCGCCGTTGGGGCCACGCGGTGACGGATAGGGGATGGTATCCATCACCTTGCCCGTCGCGCCTTCGAAGACGCTCAGATATTCCGGCCCCTTGAGCACGCGCCCGGTCAGGCGCGCCATCAGCTTGCCGTCCTCAGTCTGACGCGAGCCGGTGCGGTCTTTGTTCTCAATCTCACCCGAAGGGGTGACCCAATCCGCAGTGGCGTCACCAATCATCTTGCCCTGCGCATCGGTGGTGCCATCCGCCGTTTTGACGATCAGTTCCGCCTTGCCATCGCCGTCATAGTCGGCCACCTGAAACTGTGTATAGTGCGCCCCAGCGCGGATATTGCCCCCCAGATTGATGCGCCACAGTTGCTTGCCGTCCAGCGTATAGGCATCGAGCAGCACCGGCCCTGTGTAGCCGCCCTGGCTGTTGTCCTTGGCGTTGGTCGGCTCCCACTTGAGAACCACCTCATAACGCCCATCGCCATCCAGATCACCGACCGAGGCATCATTGGCGGTATAGCCATAGGTCTGCCCGTCCGGTGTCGTTCCGTCGGCAGGCTTATTGAGCGGAATGGATAAAAAACCGTCGATCCGCAGGGCCTTGGCAGTCGTCCCCTCCTTGCCGCCCATGACTTCGAGCACTTCATAGGACGCGGTGTTGGACCCGGACTCGTCCTTGAAGCTCGTGGTCGCCGTGATCGGTTTCGCATTTAGCTTTCGGCCGTCGCGATAGACATTGAAGCCGAGTTTGGCCTCATCCGTCACCAACACGCGCCAACTAATCAGCACACCCTTTTCGGCTGTCACCGCGACCGCCCCGCGGTCCAGATATTCGACCTTGGCTTTCAGCGCGTCTACTGCCATCG
Source organism: Asticcacaulis excentricus CB 48 (assembly GCF_000175215.2). Lineage (NCBI taxonomy): Bacteria > Pseudomonadati > Pseudomonadota > Alphaproteobacteria > Caulobacterales > Caulobacteraceae > Asticcacaulis > Asticcacaulis excentricus. The sequence goes on from NC_014816.1 coordinate 381,999, forward strand.
CGGGCGCCGCGCCAAGCATCAGAGCGACGCCAGCCAGGAGAGATGCCTTGAGTGTCGGGATTGTCATATATTCCTCCGATGCGTGGCCTTGTTGACGCGTGCCGCCGCTTTCCGGGAGGTTTTACGCGCCAGTCGGGCTGACCTGTCGCTAGGGATAGCACAAATTTGTGCCATTCCAATCGAAAGTGATTGAAAGTGATTTTTTGAGTGGCGTTAACGAGCATCCAAAAGTGGCGTGCTCAGCGCGGCAGGGCAGAATGCGGCAGTCACCTTGTCGCTGATGCAGAACGTTGAAACAAAACAACTAAATATGAAAACCGCAACTGTTTGAACGGGGTTCGCAACTCTCGCGTGAGCAGTATAAATGATTGTAAGATTTGAAAAATTTGTCCATTCGGCTACATTTGTGTGACATTTGTGTTACTTTTGGGCGGCAATGCGACTCTATTGTCGGACTTAAGGCCAATTATGATCATATTGTGGCTTGACTTATCACCTTCGATCAATGAGGATCAGCGCTATCCAACAGGTTGTTGCGTCAGAGGCCCGCACAAAAACAAAGGGCCCTGGCAGGGGAGTGAAAAGCCGGAAGGCGTTTCCGAACTGACGGATATGTGTGTGTGCCTGCGCCTTACCATAAAGGCGGGGTCTGCTCTGTCGTTTGGGGCCGTTTTTCTGTAACGCGGCGCGTTGTCGTGTGCGTTCGCGCGTTTGTTCCCCGTGCAGTCTAGGAACCAACACAGTTCTTAAGGGGCATGTCGTTTCGGCGGCATATCGGAGGAATAAATGCAGAAACCACCCTCAAAGTCACCCGCGTCGTCTTTCACGAAATACCTGATGGCCGGTTCGGGTCTTGCCATGCTGGTCGTCTCTGGCGCTGCCAGTGCGCAGGAAGCCGCGTCGAAAAAAGATGAAGAGGTCGAAACCGTTATCGTTGTCGGCTCACGTGCCTCTCAGCAGTCGGCAATCGACCGCAAGAAGAAGGCGAGAACCGCTCAGGACTCTATCGTCGCTGATGACGTCGGCTCTTTCCCGGATCGTAATCTGAACGAAGCCCTCTCGCGCATCCCCGGCATGGCGATCACGCGTAACGGTGCCGGTGAAGGTGATGGTGTGTCCCTGCGCGGCAATGGTCCGGACCTGACTAGGGTCGAGATGGACGGCATGGGTGTTATGTCGTCGGGCTTTGATGTCGCGGTGAGCGGCGCTAGCGGCGGCGGCCGCTCGGCGGATTTGCGGGAACTGCCTGCGGATCTGATCAAGAGTGTTGACGTTGTGAAAGGCAACACTCCGGACATGACCGAAGGTGGCCTGGGGGGGAGCGTTCTGATCAAGACGCGTTCCGGTCTGGATTTTAAAAAGCCTTACTTTCAGATGCGTGTCGCGGGTGATCGCAACTCGCTGAGCCAAAAGTGGTCTCCAGACATCAACATCGTCGCGTCACGCAAATTCTTCGATAACCGTCTTGGCGTGATATTCAATATGAATAAATCACGTCGTCTGAACGATAGCCATGCCCTCAATAATGCGGGCACAAACAATCGTGCGGGTTATACTCGGTTTGCTGATTTCGACAATTCACCAGACAAAACCTTCACGTTTAATCCGTCGTTGGTTTCGGGGAGCACGGCCAATGTTCCGGTTTTGCAGTCTCCGTTGGCCGCTGCGCCAACCACATTCTTTAACTCAGCAACGCCAGTTGAGATCCTAACGAAATCGGCGGCCGCCAAAACAAAGGCGGAATGTTTATCTGCGTTCCCCACCTTGACGGACGCTCAGCTGAATACCATCCAAGCAGGCAGCAATAACGCGACACGTCAAGCTGCCCAAGCGCAGCGTATTAACGAGCAGATCACCTGCCTTAATCAGTGGAATGACTACGCGCCAAACCTTGTGCGTGACCAGCGTCTTACGCAATACGAAGACCGCTTGGCTTGGGATTTTCGTGTTGACTACCGTGTCACTGACCACCTGTCGGTTTACGCCAAGTATCAGGTCACAGATCGGACACAGCGCGAAGATAATCGGCAGCGCACGCGTGGGGGCGTGACCTCCATTTCTACTCCGACTGTTGGTTTTGTTACCCAAAGCCTGACGACAAACACGAACATCCCCACAAGTTCGATGAACGTGCTGACCCCTGTCGCGGGCTCAGGGTACTACATCTATAATTCAGGGATGCCAACGACATCAGCTGTTTTTGACCAAACGCTTGGTGGCTCCACCGTAAACATGTCCTTCCCGACCTCAGGTGTTGCCGTTAACGTCGTTCCGGGGTCGATCGTGATGGATAAGAACCATCACCTGACCCAGTTCGACATTACGAATGGTACTGTTGGGATTGACCATATTCGCAATGACCAGGTTTGGAAAAACAATTACCTCCTAACCGGCGGTGAATACAAAAATGGACCGTTGCTTATTGAATTCCAAGCCAGCCAAGCGGACGCCTCGTACTCGCGGTATGACAAGCGTGTGTCGCGCTCGTACAATTACGGCAACGCGACTATGCGTGTATTGCCAGGCAGTGGCATCTGGACTTTCGATCTCCCGGCCACGTTCGACCAGGATAATATGAGCAACTTTGTGCAGTTGGCCGCCCCCACCGCGGTTGGTCAACCGGCATATGCAACCTATGGCATACAGTACAATCCTCGTCGAACGGAGAGCGAGGAACTTCAGGCCAAGTTTGACCTGACCTATCGTATCGACGACCAGTTGCCGTTTTTCAAACGCTTCAAAACCGGGGCAAGCTACCGTGAACTGACGACGGATTACTGGGGTGCGGGCGGCTATATTCCTAAACCCGGCGTGTCTGTGCCCACGAACACGCTGCGTGGCGTTGTCCGTGCGTGCGAAAACGTAGCCACTACGACGGCGGCCAATGCCTGTGCCTATGGGTACACGCCTAACGCTGTCACCGGGACCACGACAAACTGGTTGTTTGGTACCGAAACCCTGACTCGCGATCAGATGATTGCGATCTGGAACAACAGCCTTGAGAAAAACGCCGATACCTTCATGAATGGCTATGAAGGTGTTGAAGGTTTGACAAACTGGTCGAGCATTGATGTTGACAAGTTTTATGCTCAGCTTGCCAGCACGGGTAACTACAATTTTGACTGCCTGAAAATATGTAAAGGCTCGGACGGTAATCTCTACGAGCAACCGAAAAGCAATTCAGTCGAAACGATCACGGCTGCCTACTACATGATCGATTTCGAACAAAAGCTGCCATTTAACATGGAGTTCGGTGGCAACTTCGGTATGCGCATGGTCAAATCCGAAGTCACGGGGTCTGGTTACGTCGGCCTGTCTTCGATCCGCAAGACCGCAGCCTTCAACCCGGCCAACCCGAACCTGGCGGCCGGTATCACGACCACGACCATCACCAAACCGGTATATATCGATAAGTCCTACACAGATTGGCTGCCGAGCTATAATGCTTATCTTTGGGTCATCCCGGATCAGGTCGTGATGCGTTACTCGTGGTCTAAGACGGTGGCTCGCCCGCCGGTAGGCCGTCTGTGGCCAGCAGGTACCTGTACCAATGATGAGCGCAATGAGGGCGTGTTCGATGCCGATGGGTCGGTTAGGGATATGACCTGTACGACCTTCGGCAACCCGGACCTGAAGCCTTATCAGGCGACCAAAAACAACACGTCGCTTGAATGGTATCCGAACAAAGACACCTCGATATCTCTGGCCTATTATCGTCAGAAGGTGCGCGTTGGGGCTCCCATTACTGTGCAACGCACGAATATTTCTGTCTTTGCGGGCACCGACGAAGTGGACCCGGTTACCGGAGCGCCATTGTCTGCCCTTGATTTCACATACAATACTTATGTGAACGGTCCTGGCTACGTGCAAAGCGGGTGGGAGTTCGCTACGAAGACGGCGTTTACGTTCCTGCCTTGGAAGTTGAAGTACACGGGTTCCGACTTTAACGTCTCGACGACCAAAGCGGGTAACGCTGTGACCTATATCGACCCGATTACGGGTGAAGGTATGGATCCGCAAAATCAGGCTAAGTATTTTGTTAACTTTACGCTCTGGTACGATGATGGAAAAACGAACGCCCGTTTGGCCTATCAGGCCCGCGATCAAGTGTTCCTCTGTGTATCAGGTTGTGGGGACACCTCCGTCAACAACTTCCCGAACCTGAACCCGGCGAACCTCGTGAGACTGCCGTATAATCCAGGTGAGCCCTATTTCACGAAGGCCTATAAGTATCTAGATGCAAAGGTTACCCACAAGCTGACCCCAAACATCGAGTTCTACTTTGAAGGTCGTAACTTGCTGAAAGAGGCTAATGTCACCGTTGGTTCGACCAACCGCGGCTTCTCTGACATCAGTGAAAACCCTTGGTCTGTGGCGTATGGTGGCCGTCGCTTCACCGTGGGCATGATCTACAAGATGAACTAAGCCCGTTGACTTATTGTTATACAGCCGCCGCTCGGAACTCCGAGCGGCGGTTTTTTATTGACGGACAGAGCTGTGTGATCAATTTTGGAAAAAATTGATCGATTGTGCGCCGGAAACATTTTTAATCGGCGTTTAAATCGCTGACTTCACAAAAGGGCTGGGAACCATGACCTCTTTGTCGCGCCGCCATCTTCTCCAATCCGCCACTGCCTTGGTAGCGCTTAGCGCTGTGCCGATGGCCGTCGAGGCGGCAGCGCCCGTTAAGGTCAAACCGGTGGCTTCGACCGATCTCAGATGGCTGGATGGGACGCCGGCGGCTTTTGAAGGGGCGACGCTGGGGGTGCCGTGGCCACGCGGCACAGTGAAACCTGCCAAGGGCAAGGTGGCGGACTTCAAACTGGGTGATGTGCCGGTGCAGTCGTGGCCGCTCGCTTATTGGCCCGACGGTTCGCTGAAATGGACGGCGCACGCGGTGCCGGCGGGCACCAAACCTGCAGGCTTACCGCTCACACAGGGCAAGGCTTCCGCGCCTGCCAAGGCCGTCAGCATCAAACAGGAGGCCACGGCGGTCACTGTGACGTGCGGCGAGCTGGTGTGGGTGGTGCCAACCTCGGGTGAGCATCTGATCGCCACAGCCACCCGTGCAGGCCGCCTGACTCTCAAAGAGATGAAGCTGGTCGCCCTGTGGCAAAATGAGCCTGATCTCGACGCCACGGGCAGCGTCAGCCAGCAGAGTTTCGCCAGCAAGGTCACCAAGGTCACGGTTGAGCAGACCGGTCCCGTGCGCGCAGTGATCAAGATCGAGGGCGTGCATTCTGGGAACGGCCGCGACTGGCTGCCTTTCTCGGTGCGGCTCTATTTTTACGCCGGGTCCGAAAGCGTGCGTATCGTGCACTCCTTCATCTATGACGGCGACCCATTTAAGGACTTTATCCGTGGTCTGGGCGTTACCGCGAAGACGCCGATGACGGAAGAGACGCACAACCGCCATGTTCGCCTGACCGGCGATGGTGTGGGTGTATGGGGTGAGGCGGTGCGTCCGTTGACCGGTTTGCGTCGCCCGGTGGGCAAGGGGCTGGGCCTCGCTCAGGTCGAAGGCAAGGCCGTGGCTGTGGCCGACATGGCCAAGCCGGTGCAGGACGGACTGAAATGGATACCGGAATGGGGCGATTTCACGCTGTCGCAACTGACGCCTGATGGCTACACCATCAAAAAGCGCACGCGCTCTGGTCACGCTTGGATCGACTCCAATGCCGGAACGCGCACCAAAGGGCTGGCCTATGTCGGTGGGGCGAGCGGCGGCGTGGCGCTGGGCTTCAAGGATTTCTGGCAGCGCTCGCCTACGCAGCTTGATGTGCGCAATGCCCATACAGAGATGGCCGAGATTACAGCGTGGCTGTGGTCGCCGGACGCCCCGGCCATGGATGTGCGACCTTATCGCTCAGCCGACGGCATGGACACCCATCCGGAAGAGATCGAAGGTCTCAACATCACCTATGAGGATTACGAAAAGGGCTGGGACATCGCGACCGGCGTGGCGCGCACCTCGGAGCTTAACCTGTGGGTGCTCGGGGCAACGCCCTCGCATCAGGCCTTCTCGGATATGGCGGAGCAGGTTGCCAATCCGGCGCGTTTGGTCCTGTCGCCGGAACGCATTCACCAATGCGGCGTCTTTGGTGACTGGGACGTGGCCAATTCGTCGACGCCGGCGCGCAAGATCCTCGAAGACCGCCTGACCTATCAGATCGACTATTACATGAAGGAAGTCGATCAGCGCCGCTGGTACGGCTTCTGGACCTACGGCGATGTCATGCACACATACGATCATGAGCGTCACATGTGGCGCTATGACATCGGTGGCTATGCCTGGGACAATTCCGAACTCTCAACCGACCTGTGGATTTGGTACACCTATCTGCGAACGGGCCGTGCCGACGTGTTCAAATTCGCCGAGGCCATGACGCGGCAGACGGGTGAGGTTGATGTCTATCACCTCGGCCGCTTCAAGGGCTTCGGTACGCGTCACGGCGTGCAGCCGTGGTCGGACTCGTCTAAGCAACCGCGCGTTTCGAATGCCGCCTATCGTCGCATCTTCTATTATCTGACCGCCGATGAGCGCGTGGGTGATCTGATGCGTGATCTCAATGAGTCGGACTTCTCACTGAAAAATGTGGACATTTCGCGTAAGCTGCCGCCGTCACCAGAACGCGAAACGCCCGAAGGCGTGGTCAACTCCTCCTTCGGCACGTCATGGGGGTCGTTCATTTCGGCATGGCTGACGGAGTGGGAGCGCACGGGGGATACCAAATGGCGCGACCGGATCGTCAACGGAATGACGACAATCGGCAAGCTCAAGCGACGCTGGTTCGCCTCTTCGGCCCCTTATGATCTTAAGACGGGTAAGTTCCTGGGTGAAGGTGATTATGTGGCCATCTCGCACCTAAATGGCGTGTTTGGCGTGGTTGAGATGAGTTCGGAGCTGCTGAGCCTGATCGACGAACCGCTGTACCGAAAGGCGTGGCTCGAATACTGCCGATACTATAATGCGCCCAACGATGAGCTCAAAGCCCTCCTGGGGCGGGTACCGAGCGGGCGTAACCTGCGTGATGCCCATTCGCGTCTGACGGCCTATGCCGCCTTCCATGAGAAGGACAAGGCACTGGCGCTTCGGGCGTGGAGCGAATTCTTTGGTAGCGAAGGACGCGAATCCGATGGTGGGCTCAAACGCCGCACCCAGCGTATAGACGGCCCGGCGGTACTGCGTCCGCTGGACGAAGACCCGAGTCTTTCGACCAACGGCACGGCGCAGTGGGGCTTGGCGGCCATCCAGAATCTGGCCCTGATCGGCGACAGTCTGGATGAGGCGGCAAAGTCCGCGGGTATCCTGTAAAGCACCCAATAAAAAACGCACCGGCCGGGGAGGGGGCGGTGCGTTTTTGCCTCGTCTTCAGGGGGGACAAAGAGGGCATGTCGGCCGGAGGGGAACTGCCATTGACTGGCGGTCAGGTCCTGGGCTGGGGGGCTGTTCAGGGGGTGGACCTGACGAACCGATCCGGCCGACACTCATTTTGTATAGACCAATATGGGCGTCTAAACGGCTGAAATGAGGTCATTTTTGGGTGGGTTCATTTCTTTTGGAAACGTGATCGTGATGCCACCGTTTGCATGGGTTGGTCGTCAAACCTCTTGTCTTTTTACAGGATCGGGGAACTATAAACCGGGATTGACGAAAGGTTCGCCGCATGAGCTTTCAGGATCAGGGCACAGGGTTTGTCGCCGCGCCGAGAGGGCCGGTTTTCTTTGAACGACGCGAATTGGAGCTGATCCTCAGACTGTATGGGCGTAAGGTGGCATCGGGCGACTGGCGCGACTATGGCATAGACAGCCTGGCCGAGGTTGTGGCCTTCAACATTTTCCGTCGTAGCGGCGAGGCCCCCGTGTATCGCATCGAAAAGCGCCCATCACTGGCGCGTAAGCAGGGAGCGTTTGCGGTGTTCAATCAGAACGGCATGGTGCTCAAACGTGGGCGTGAGCTGGAGCCGGTTTTGAGCGTGCTCGACAAGACGAAGCTGGATGTGATCGGGTAAAGAGGTTTCGCCACGAAAAATGACGAAACGGCAAAAGCGCTGCGCGCTTGAGCCGTGCTTACCCTTTCGATTTGGATAAATAAAAACCCCGCCGGAATGAACTGAACCCCAAAAGTTGGACACCAACTTTTGGGGTTTTCCATGTCTAAATATTCCGAGGCTTTTAAGCTGTCGGTTATCAACGAGTATCTCGCTGGTTCGTCGAGTTTAGAAACGATCTGTCGGCCCTTGGGCATCGACTGCACGACGGTGCGCAGTTGGGTAGCTCTTTATCGGCTTCATGGCAGGGCGGGCATCATCAAAAAGTTCAGTCATTACAGCGGTGCTTTCAAGCTTTCCGTGCTGAAGCACATGTGGGAGAATAAGCTGGCTTGCCGGGAGACAGCCGCCTTCTTCAACATCCGCAATCCGGCTTGCCTTCGAGAATGGGAAAGGCGTTACCGTGCTGGCGGCATCGATGCTCTGAACCCACGCCGCAAGGGAAGGCCCAAATCCATGTCAGGTCAAGGACGCACCGAGCCCGAGCCATCTTCAGGTGATGATAAGCGCACACGTGAAGAGTTGCTTTCCGAGCTGAATTATCTACGCATGGAGAATGCGTACCTAAAAAAACTGGATGCCTTAGTTCAAGCAAAGCGAACGCCGAAAAAGCGCAAATAGTGCTTGAGCTAAGGCGCCAATACCCGATTGCAGGCCTACTGAAACTAGCAGGGTTGGCTCGTAGTACCTTCTATTATCAGCAGAAAGCGCTTCTTGCCGGCGATAAACACGAAAAGACAAGAGTGAGCATCCAGACGGTCTACGACCGCCACAAAGGCCGGTATGGCTATCGTCGGATTACCGCTGCGCTCAAGCTTCTGGGCACGATCGTCAACCACAAGACGGTTCAACGTTTGATGAGGCAAATGGGCCTGAAGTCGTTGGTAAGATCCAAGAAATACAAGTCCTACAAAGGGGCTGTCGGACGAACGGTGCCCGATCTTCTTCAGCGCCAGTTCGATGCGCCAGGCATCAACCAAAAATGGGTGACGGATGTGACCGAGTTCAAAGTAGCTGGTGAAAAACTCTATCTTTCACCCGTCATGGATCTATACAATCGAGAAATCATCGCCTTTGAAACTGCCAGGCATCCTGTTTTTAAGCTCGTCGGAAACATGCTCGAGAAGGCCTTGAACAAACTGGGAAAGGACGAGAAACCCACAATCCATTCCGACCAGGGCTGGCACTATCAGATGCCAGAATATCAACGAAAACTCGAGGAAAGCCACGTCCTCCAGAGCATGTCACGAAAAGGGAACTGTCTAGACAACGCCCCCATTGAAAGCTTCTTCGCCGTCCTGAAATCTGAGTTCTTCTATCTCGAAAAGTTTGACAGCTTCGAAGCCCTTCAAGAAGGCATCGAAACCTACATCCACTATTACAATAATGACCGTATCAAGCTAAAATTAAATGGGCTGAGCCCTGTGCAATACAGAACTCAGCCCTTAACCGCCTAGCCAGACCATAAACCGTCCAACTTTATGGGGTCAGTTCAGAATGTTCCGGCGGGGTTTCGTGTTCAGGCTTGCACCAGACTTAGTCGCGACGCACGCCCATAAAGGCCAGCAGAAACTGGAACAGGTTGATGAAGCTGATGTAAAGGCTCAGCGCACCATAGTTGGTGGCCATGGCCATACCCGCTTCATTGCCACCCAGTTGGTAGTAGGTGTGCTTGAGGTTCTGCGTCTCGAAGGCAATCAGGGCCGAAAAGATCAGCACGCCCAGACCGCTGACGATGAAGTAGAGCATCGAGCTTTGCAGGAACAGGTTGACCACACTGGCAATAATGAGGCCGATCACCGCCATGAATAAAAACTTGCCCCAGCCGCTCATGTCGCGCTTGGTGGTGTAGCCGTAAAGGCTCAGCGCACCGAAGGCGGCGGCGGTGACGAAGAAGGTCGAGGCCAGAGAGCCGCCCGTATAAACGAGGAAGTTAGCCCCGGTGGACAGCCCAATCAGAGCCACAACCAGCCAGTACAGGATGCTGGTAGAGGCGACCGTCGGCTGACGCATCACAAAGCCCGATCCCAGCAGGATGACCACCGGCGCGAAGGAGATGACATAACCCATAATCGTATAGCCGGCCAGACGACCATCCGCCGTCACCCGGAACATCAGGTTGGTGATTTCCGGGACGTTGGCTGCAGCCCAGGCGAGCGCGCCGGTCAGCAGAAGGCCCAGAGCCATCTTGTTATAGACGCCCAGCATGAAGCTGCGCAGGCCCGCATCGACCGACATGTCCTGTACGGTCGCGTTGGCCGGATTGTGACTGCGAAAGTCGTTCATTGTAAATCCCTGTGGGTTGGGCCGGTATGGCCTGTTGAGGCCTAATATGAGGCTAAACCCCCATTAAGACAAGGGTGTGGCCATGGCTGGAGGCAATTCGACAATCGATTTAATTCATGCAAAAGATTGCATATTCTGAGGTTTCGGACGACGCTCACCGGATTGAGGTTTTAGGCTTGGCCAAAGCGGCGTAAAATGCGCTCATGATGCATTTACCACTCCGTTCTGTCCTGTTTGTCCCCGCCGCCAATGACAAGGCCATGTCTAAGGCGGCGACGCTGGCGGCCGACGCCCTCATCCTCGATCTGGAGGACTCTGCGGGTGAGGCAGAGAAGGTCGAAGCCCTGAAGCGCGTCGTTCGCGCCCTTGAGGCCGGTGGGTTTGCCGCGCCGGTGGTCCTCGTGCGGGTCGATCCGGCGCTGAAGACGCCGATTTTGCAGGCCCTGACACGCTTTGTCGGGCATGGGCTGCACGGCTATGTCGTGCCCAAGGTGGGTTTGCCGGTGCACCTGCACGGCTACGAAGCGCCCGTCTGGGCGATGATCGAGACGGCGAAGGGCGTGTTGAACCTGCGCGAGATCTGTACGGCCCCTGGGCTTCAGGGCCTGATCGCCGGGCCCAACGATTTGCGCGCCGATCTGCGAGTCTCACCGACACCGGAGCGCACGGAGTTGCAACTGGCCCTATCCCACATCGTGCTGCATGGCCGTGCCTTCGGTCTCAGCGTCATCGACGGCGTCTATAATGCCTTCCGCGATGAGGAGGGGCTGCGGCGCGAATGCGAAAATGGCCGAGCGCTGGGGTTTGACGGCAAGACGCTAATTCACCCGGCCCAAATCGCTGTAGCCAATAGGGTATTTGCGGCGACGGCGGCGCAGCTCGACTGGGCCCGCGCGGTGGTTGCGGCCTTTGAGCAGCCTGAAAACGCCGATCGAGGCGTGGTGTCGGTCAATGGCGAGATGGTCGAGCGCATGCACCTCGCCACGGCGCGACGTTGGTTGACGGCTACGGCTTTGTCTTAGGCGTCTCCGCCCCGAACAGAGCGCGGGCCATGACCTGGTAGAGATAGGTTGAGTCCACGGTCGAGCGCACCAGATAGGCCTGAGGGCCACGCGCATAGACCGGCACGTCCTCGCCGCCATGAGCCGCGCTCGACATGCCGAAAAGGGCCGGATTGGTGAAGCCCAGCGCCTCGGTTTCCTCCGGCTTATAGCTGCCCGTTTGCGGGTGTTCTCCGCCGGGGCCGGTGGCGTAGCTGAGCAGCGGATAGGCTTCATCACCCTGACCTGACACGCCGTCGATACGGCTGTTGCGCGGCGCGTAACCGGACAGGGTCAGGCCGTGGCTGTGGTCAGCGGTAATCAGGATCAGCGTGTTCCTAGGGTCGGTCTTGGCCAGGGCAACGCTCACCGCCTTGGCCAGCTCATCGACATCGTGCAGGGCGCGGTGGGCATTATTCTTATGGTGCCACTTGTCAATCGAGGCGGATTCGACCAGCAGGAAGTAGCCCTTTTCATTTCGTGACAGGAGGTCGATCGCCTTTGCGGTCATCTCATCGAGACCCGGCACGTCTTGCGGATTGTCGAGGGGCGAGGGCAGGTCGCCCTTGCTAAACAGACCGAGCACTGGACCTGATGTTTTTGTATTGAGGGTTTCCAGCTGCGCCTTACCTGTCAGGACGGCGGCGTTTTTTTGCGACTTCCACTCGGCGGTCAGGTCGCGCCCATCTTTGCGCACGCCACCGGCGGTCACGGGCAGGAAATCTTCGAGATCGCCACCCATGGCGACGTCAAGGCGCAGCGCCGCCGGAGCCTGTACCAATTGCCGGGCCAGATCGGTGCACCCTGCGGCCACAGCTTCGGGCGGCAGGTCGGCGTCCGAGCGCCAGCTGCGCGTCGAGGTGTGGCCATAGGTGCCCGCCGGGGTCGCGTCTGTGATGCCGGAGGTGGTGACGGCGCCGGCTGAGCGGCCCGATAGCTTAGCCTGTTCGGCGATGGTCAGCACACGGGCGGCCGCGACACCGTCGCAGCTCTTGCTGTTCACATCGCGATGCACGCCGATAGCGCCGTTGATCGTCTTAACGCCGGTGGTGATAGCCGAGATACCGTTGGCGGAATCGGTGACCAGATTATTGGCCGAGAAGGTCTTGGAAAAGGCCGTATAGGGCAGGGCTTCGAACGACAGTACGTAGCTGGCTCCGTCCTGACCACGTAGCTGCCCGGCCAGTATGCGCCCGGCGGTGACCGAATTGATGCCCATGCCGTCGCCGATAAACAGGATGACGTTCTTCGCACGACCCGTATTGGGGGTCTGGGCAGCGGCGGCCTTGATGGCTGCTTGCTGCGCTTTAAAACCGGCGTCCTGCGTCAGGTCGCGCGTGGCGGGGAGGATTGCGGGTGCGGTTTGCGCGACTGCAGAAAGCGGCAGGCTGAGCGCGACGAAAAGCAGGCTGAAGACGCGGACGGACATAGCAGGGGCCCCTGAAAGCGACGGCCCTTGAAGGCAGGTGGACCGACAATGGCGGTGCCTGTAACGGGTGCCTATGACAGTCAGGTTACAGAAAAAAGGTCAGTCGGTGACTTTTTCGAGATAGGTTTGGGAGCGCATCTCTTCAAGGCGCGATACGGTGCGCTCAAACTCGAACGCGCCATCGCCCGCCGGATAAAGGGCGGCCGGTTCGGCGGCGGCCAGCACCACCAGCTTAGTGTTGGCCTCATAAAGCGCGTCGATCAGGGTGACGAAGCGTTTGGCTTCGTTGCGTTTTTCCGGTCCCAATTGCGGGATATGGTCGATGAAAACGGTTGTGAAGCGCTCGGCGATGGCCAGATAGTCCGCCGGCCCATTGTTTTCGGCGCACAATTCGGCAAAGCTGGCGCGCAAGAGCGGTCCGCAGGTGCGTTTCAGCGTGAGCTTGCGCTCATTGACACTCAGCGTCGTGGCGACCGCCTTGCCCGGCCCAACCATGTCGCGCCATAGAACGTCATAGGCGGCCTTGGACGCCGCATCGTCCGGCGTGAAATAGACGCGCGCGCCTCTCAGGCGATCCAGACGAAAATCCTTCGGCCCCCTGACTTCGTGCACCGTCATTTGGCTGCGGATCATGTCGATGAACGGTACGAACAGATCGCGGTTGAGGCCATTTTTATAAAGGTCTTCGGGCGCGCGATTGGAGGTAATGACGATGGTCACCTTTTGCGCAAACAGAGCCTCGAACAGCCGCCCCAGGATCATGGCATCGGCGATATCGGTCACCTGAAGCTCATCGAAGCAAAGCAGTTTTGACTCTCTGGCGATCAGTCGCGCGACCGGGGCAACCGGATCATCGCCCTTTGACGTGCCGAAGACCGACTGACGTTCCTTCGCATCGCCCTGACGCCACATCTGCACCAGCTCATGCACTTTGGCCATAAAGGCGTGAAAGTGGATGCGGCGCTTCGGCTCAAAGGCGACGTGATCGTAAAAGAGATCCATCAGCATGGACTTGCCGCGCCCCGGCTGCCCCCACAGGTAGAGGCCGTAACAGTGCGCGCCGCCAAATAGGCCCTGCCAGAAGCCGGCACTGTCGCGCAAAGTCCGCTCCAGCTTCGACAACACGTCCACGGCCTCGGCCTGCCCCGGGTCGGCGGCGATCTGACGCGATTTGATCAGCTGTTTGTAGGCGGATTTAACGGAACCGGACATCAGGCGAGAGTGTCACAAAATTGTGATAAATGGGCGTAGAGCGCAAACTAGCAGACAAGTGTGGGTTTGCGGTTAAAAAAATGCTGCATAAGCGTAAATGATGCCACGCCCCTTTACCGTCCAAGGCGCAGCGAAATCTGTTTGGCCACCTGAATGCCATGCGCCGCCGAGGTGGTCACGCACGGGTGCCAGTAGTCGGTCACTTCCCCACAAGCCCACAACCCGGAAAGGACAGTCTCGCCTTGCCGGTTCACTGCGATGAAACCGTTTTCATTTTTTAACTCAAGGTCTTGATCCAGGCCGTCGGGTAGTTGCGCCTCAAAGCCGTACATGACCCCAAAGGCATCAAAGACCTCTTCATTGACGATCATGCTTGCCTGATCGGCAGTGTAAGGACCAATGCACACCCTGGCCTGCGGGATCATTGCCTGGAGCACTGTCTGAGCGCGGGGGGGCGTGCGCGAATAAATCGTCACTGATTTTGCGCCGCGTTGCAGCACAAAACGTGCCTGATCGAAGGCGTTGTCACCGCCGCCCAGTATGGCGATTTTACGATTGCCTACCTCTAGGTTTTCCATAGGATAACCGGGGCCGATGGCGACGTTGTGCGCCTGACGAAAGTGCCCTGTCACCGGTTGCGTCCCCGTAGCTATTACCAGATGTTGTGTCCTGTAGTGTCCGCGTTCAGTACCGCCCTCGACCCGAACCCTGAACCCGCCATCGGCGGCTTCGATGCGGCTTACGCGGCTGTTGAGGTGACAGGGGACGCCGATCACATGGATATGGTGATGCAGGGCACGGGCCACCTCTTCCCCGGAGTGGCCCATAACACCGGGAATCCACAAATTTTCGTAGGGGCTGCGTCTTTGCAGACCACCCAAGGCGTCGCTGGCCTCAACCAGCCATGCACGCACCCCCAGCTTGTGCAGCCACAGTGCGCACGCGCAACCCGCCGGACCGCCGCCAATGACGATGGTTTCGAAGGCATCGTCATCAGGAAAATTCGTGAAGAGCGGGAATGCGGTGTTCATGCGGCTATAAAGCGGGGAAATCACTTATATGGCAAGGAACTTGCAGGATTATTATCAGACCCGATTAGGGGTTTGATTGGACTTGTATGAAATAAACTGTAACATTGGAGCACGTTTCGTGAAAAGAGACGGTTCCGGAGGAGCGTTCGCAGATGAAACTGTTATGCGTTGAAAACAATGCCACACTGCGCAAGATGATGGACGGCGTCCTGTCCCCTGAAGGTATGGATGTGGACTTCGCGGCCAATGGGCGCGAAGCCGTCGAAGCCTACGAGATCTCCGAATATGACGCCATTCTGATGGACGTTGAGATGCCCGTTATGTCCGGTATCGAGGCGGCGCGTGAAATCCGTCAAATCGAGCAGGGGCATAATCTGGGCCACACCCCCATCCTCTTTCTGACGGGCAAGGAACAGGCACGCCTGCGCGAAGTAAGCCAGACCGTTGGGGGCGATGGCTTGTTGCCAAAGCCCTTCACACGTGAAGCCCTCTTGTCGGCGCTGGATCGTATCCGCCACATTCCGGCCACGCCCTCTTATCCGGGCGGCATGGCAGCCCATGCCTGAAATAATCTCATAAGAAACCAGAGGCGACGTCAGGCTTCACATAAGTCTGGCTGAGTTGAAGGCAGAGAAAAAAGACGTTTTCCCCTCTGGTTTTCTCTGATAAGGCACGCGCCACCGGCGCGATGCCTTTTTGTTCGTTTGCGCCAGCCTCACTCAGTTTTGGAGTTTTCCGATGACCTATCGTGTCGCCGTTGTCGGCGCCACCGGCGCTGTTGGCCGTGAGATGCTTTCGACGCTCGAAGAGGTGGATTTTCCGATCAAGGACATCTACGCTGTGGCGTCGCGCAAATCGCTGGGCGTTGAGGTGAGCTTTGCCAACCGCACCCTGCGTTGCGAAGACCTTGAGCAGTTCGATTTCTCCAAGGTCGATATCGTGCTGATGTCGGCGGGTGGCGACGTGTCGAAGGCATGGTCGGAAAAGATCGGCAAACAAGGCCCGATCGTTATCGATAATTCGTCGGCCTGGCGTATGGACCCGGATGTGCCGCTGATTGTGCCGGAAGTGAATCCAGACGCCGTCTGGGATTGCAAAAAAAAGAACATCATCGCCAACCCCAACTGCTCGACCATCCAGATGGTGGTCGCGCTCAAGCCGCTGCACGATGCAGCGCGCATCAAGCGCGTCGTTGTGTCTACCTATCAGTCGGTGGCCGGAGCCGGTAAGGCCGGTATGGACGAGCTGTGGGATCAAACCAAGGCCGTCTATGGCCTCGGTGAAACCGAGCCCAAGAAATTCACAAAGCCCATCGCCTTCAACGTCATTCCGCACATCGACGTCTTCATGGATGACGGTCAGACCAAGGAAGAGTGGAAGATGAAGGTCGAGACGAAAAAGATCCTCGACCCCGATATCGAAGTCTTCGCCACCTGCGTGCGCGTGCCGGTGTTTGTCGGTCACTCTGAATCGATCAATGTCGAGTTCGAAAACCCGCTGGATGAGGCCGAAGCCCGCGAAATCCTGCGTGAAGCACCTGGCATTGCCGTCGTCGATAAGCGCGAAAACGGTGGTTACGTGACGCCGAAGGAGTGTGTTGGGGAATTCGACACCTTTATTTCGCGCCTGCGCAACGATCCGTCCGTGCCGAACGGTCTGGCCTTCTGGTGCGTATCGGACAATCTGCGCAAAGGCGCGGCGCTCAACGCCGTGCAGATCGCACAGCTTCTCGACGAACGCGGGGTTATCACGCCAGTCACAGCCTAAAGATCGCTAACGCAAAGTGATCCTTTAGACCGGCGGACCCCCAGGGTTCCGCCGGTTTTTTCGTTGCTGACACGCCCTGTCGCCTCTATCTCCTTCCCTGTTTCGCATGAAACATCTTTTTGATTGGATATGTCATGTCCACCGCTCAACCCGCGGCCCCGTCACCTTCGTTTTTCGCTTCGCCCATCGGTCTGGCCATATTGTGCTATGCCGTTTGGGGCTTTGCGCCGCTCGTCTATCTGCCGATGAAAGACTTTGGCGCGGGCGCGTTGGAGATCATGGCGCACCGATCGGTCTGGGCGCTCATCTGGTCGGGCGGGCTGGTGCTCATCACCCGGCAGTTTCCGGAAGTGCTGACCATCTTCCGCACACCGAAAGTGGCCCTGACCCTTCTGGTAGCGGCGGTGATGATCGCCATAAACTGGGGCGTCTTCGTGTGGGCCGTGACCAACCATCATACAATCGAGTCGGCGCTGGGCTATTATCTGAATCCGCTTTTGAACATGGCGGCGGGCGCTATCTTGTTCAAGGAACGCCTTGATAACTGGGGCAAGGCCGCCATCGGACTGGCCATTGTCGGCGTAGGTATTCAGGCGCTGGCTTTGGGCCATGTGCCGTTTATCGCCCTGACTCTGGCCCTGTCCTTTGCCACCTATGGCATTATTCGCAAGCAACTGGCTGTGTCGGCTCTGGCGGGGCTGTTTGTCGAGTGCGTCTTTTTGTTTGTGCCCTCAATCATCTATCTGGTGTGGTTCGAAGGAACAGGGCAGGGGCACTTCTTCGGCGGCCTGTCGCACGCCTTCTGGTTCGCTCTGACCGGGCCGGTGACGGTTCTGCCGCTGTTTCTGTTTTCTTACGTGGCGCGTCGCCTGCCGCTTTCGACCATGGGCTTTATTCAGTTCATGGCCCCGACCATCGCCTTCATGATCGGCCTGTTTCAGGGCGAGTTGTTCACACCCCTGCGGGCGCTGTCGTTCGCCTTTATCTGGTTCGGCGCGGGCGTGTTTGCCTTTGGGGCGTGGCGTCGCGCCAAGCAGATGCGGGTGGGGTAGTGAGCGCCTCCTTGTCGCTACACGACAGGGAGGCGGATTACAGCGCCGCATACACCTCGTTAATCAGCCCAACCGGACGGGGATCGCCGATCAGGTAGTGCGACTGACGGTTCATCACATAGGCGATGCTGAGGCGCTTGTCCGGGTCGGCCATCACGCAGGAGCCGCCCCAGCCCGAATGGCCGACGGCGCGGGCATTCGGGCCATAGATGCCGATGCCGCGGTTGCGCAGGAAGCCCGCCCCCCAAGACAGGTCGAATGGCAGGACGCGGTCGCGCCCGAATACGCGCTCCTTGGTGGCGTCGTTCAGTGTCTTTTCCGATAGCAGCGGCTGCCCCATCAGCTTGCCTCCATTGGCCACGACCTGCATCAGCAATGCCAGAGCTTCGGCTGTGGCGTGCCCGTTGGCCGATGGGATTTCCATGCGCCGCCAGTCGGCTGACCCGCGCCCGGCGGGCGATGAGCCCTTGTCGAGGAAGGCGGCCTGTTTGATCGGATCAAGAGGGCCCAAATCCGGGGCGCGCGTTGGTTTCCACATTTCCGAGATGCGAGAAAATTCGCTGTCTGGCGTGCCGATCATCAGGTCGAGCCCGAACGGCGTAGCGATGTCTTCGCGCAGCGCTGTCCCGAGCGTACGACCGTCGGCGCGACGGAAGATTTCCCCCAGCAGATAGCCGATGGTGATGGGGTGATAACCAGAGCCTTCGCCAGGCGTCCACAGGGGCGCCTGGTCGCACAGGGCTTCCAGCAGGGCCGGAATATCGAACCAGGTGGTCGGATCAATCGGCGGGCTAAACCCCGACAGTCCCCCCTGATGGGAGATCAGTTGCCCAAGCGTGATGTTCTCCTTACCCTTGCGGCCGAATTCCGGCCACAGAACCGAGACCTTGTAGGCGTAGTCAAGCTTCCCCTGATCGACCAGCCGCGCGATCATCAGGGCGGTCACAGCCTTGGTCGAGGAAAAGACCGGCGTCAGGGTGGTCTCGCTGAAGGCTTCGGTGCCTTCGCGGTTTTTCACACCGCCCCACAGGTCGAGAATGACCTCATCGGCCTGCACCACAGTGAAGCGCGCGCCCTTTTCGCTCAGACCATCCGGGCCGTCGGCGAAATGCCGGGCAAAGCGGTCCTTGACGGCGGCGAAGCGGGCGGGGACGGTGCCGTGGATTTCGGTCATGGGGCAGTACTCCGGAGCATAGCCTTACGGTTATAGGGGGGCGGCTAGCCAAGGGCAATGGCCGTCATAGTCGGTGCGCAGCGGTACCATGACGCCATGACACGGGCGAGTTTTGCCCGTGCTCGGGCGTTGATTAATAATCGGGTACGGGCTTTGCCCCTGGCATCTCGTCTGGAGTTCCCATACGTCAGCCTTGGTCTTTTCCGCCACCGCCTTGCACGACCCACTGGTCGGCGCGCGCCGTCGGGCGCTTTTCGGCGTAGGACAGGTTCCGTAACCGGACGATGTCTCCGATGGCGACGAACGGACCCCTAGGTGATCAGCGGTCAGTTACGCCACTGGACTGCGTGTTGTCAGCGCAATTCGACGACGTCATTCAGCCTCAGCGGCGCGGGCGGTGAGGGCACATTTCCGCATCGGGTTGTCGCCCAAGCTGCCTATCGCCCGTTACAGCCTCATTGTGGACTAACTTTGTGCCGTCATCCTGGAGACTTAAAGCGCCACCCTTAGGGCCGCCGAAGCGCAAGGCCGTGACCATTCTGATCCGGCATCTGACACGGTTGGTGATCTATGATCTTGAGTGCGCCATGAGCGCCTATGCCGATCAGTCGTCGGGCATTCTTATCTGAGTGCGTGCAAACGATAGCCAAAAGTTACCGCCGCAAAAAGGCCATAATTCGCCGCACCTTGGTCAACATTCATAGGAGGACTTTCATGCGCCCTGCCCGCACCCTTACCGCCCTAATCGCCGCAACCAGCGCGCTAAGCCTGGTAGCCGTCGCGCCCGTTCTGGCCCACGAAGGCCACGACCATCACGAAGCCCATGCCAAGGCTGCGGATGTAGCGCTGAAAGCCGCTATTGACGGTGCGTGGCGGACACCGGAAAACAAGGCCCGCGATGAGTACCGTCACCCGGCGGAGGCGCTGGCCTTCTGGGGTCTCAAGCCCGGTGCCAATATTGTCGAATTCTATCCTGGTGCTAAAGGTTGGTGGACGGAAATCCTGGCTCCCTACGCCCATAAGACCAAGGGGCGCTACACGGGCGTGATGAACAACACCAATGATGCCGCTTTCTGGGCTGAGGTGGCGGACAAGTCGATCTACGGCGAGGTTAGTGCCTCCACGCTCGACGCTCTGCCGGCGGGCAAGTCCGACCTGGTGCTGATCGCGCGTGCCTTCCACAACTGGGCGCGTCAGGACGGCGTGACGGAGCGCCATCTGGACGCGGCGTTCAAGGCGTTGAAACCCGGGGGCATTCTGGCGGTGGAGCAGCATCGCGCGCCGGAAGGCTCAGATCCTAAGGCCGGGACGGGATATGTGCCGGAAAGCTACGTCGTTGAGGCCGCGAAGAAGGCGGGCTTTGTTCTGGTCGGCAAGAGCGAGATCAATGCCAATCCGAAGGACGATCACGACCACCCGTTTGGTGTGTGGACGCTGAAACCCATCCGCAGCAGCGGCAAGGGTGACGCCGCCCTGACACCCGAACAGCGTGCCGAGTTTGATGCGATCGGCGAATCGGACCGCATGACGCTGAAGTTTAAAAAGCCGTAAGACTAAGTCTTCATCTCGGCTATGCTCACGAAGCCGTTAGCACGGTTAGGTACGGCGCGCAGAAATGAACCCCCTGCGCGCCAATTCCAGCCTTCAGCAACACGTGTGGCCACTATACCCCGCCTGCCTGAGGGGATAGACTGCGGGCATGAACAAACCAAGCAAACCCGTCGTCGGTGGTGGCGCCAAAAAGGTGCTGTACGCCTTGAAAACCGCCACCCGCATTGGTCTCGACAATACGGCCAAGGCGCTGACAGCGAAAAATGCCTGTAAAGCCTGCGCGCTGGGTATGGGCGGGCAGAAGGGCGGCATGACCAATGAGGCGGGCGAATTCCCCTCGGTTTGCAACAAGTCGATTCAGGCGCAGTCGACTGATATTCAGCCAGGCATTCCACCGGAGGTGATCGACCACAGACTGTCGGAGCTGCGCGAGCTGGACGGGCATGAGCTGGAGCATCTGGGGCGGCTGGCTTTCCCCATTCATAAGGCAGCGGGCTCAGACCGCTATGTGCCAGTCGACTGGGACGTCGCGCTTGATCTGGCGGCGCAGAGGTTTGCCGTGACCAAGCCTGAGCGCAGTTTCTTCTACTCCTCGGGTCGCTCGTCAAACGAGGCGGGTTTTGTGCTGCAACTGCTGGCGCGGCTCTATGGCACCAACAATGTCAACAACTGTTCCTACTACTGTCATCAGGCGACGGGGGTCGGGCTTAACAGCACCATCGGCACCGGCACGGCGACGGTGGAGATGGAAGATCTCGACCGCTGCGATTTCATTCTGGTTATCGGGGCCAACCCGTCGTCAAACCACCCGCGCTTTATCCATAAGCTGAAAGGGGTGAGGGATCGCGGCGGTGAGGTGGTGATCATCAATCCGGCTAAGGAGCCGGGGCTCGTGCGCTTTGCCCTGCCCAAAAGTGTCAAGTCCATGGTGTCGGGCGGCGACTTTATCGCCTCTGACTATCTGCAGCCGCGCATCGGTTCAGACCTCGCCGTGCTGAAGGGGCTGATCAAGGCGGTGCTGGACAGCCGTGCCGAGGACACGCGCTTTATAGCCGATCACACCGAGGGGTTTGAGGCTCTGCGCGCCGACATCGCGGCGACCAACTGGGCGGAGATCGAGGCGCGCACGGGTTTGGCCCAGGCCGATATTGAGCGGGTCGCGGGTCTTTATGCGCGGGCAAAGTCGGCTGTGATCGCCTGGGGCATGGGGATTACGCACCATCTGAATGGCGTCGATAATGTCGAATATATCGCCAATCTGTGCCTCGTACGCGGTCAGATTGGGCGACAGGGGGCGGGGCTGTTGCCCCTGCGCGGGCACTCCAATGTGCAGGGCATCGGCACCATTGGCGTCAAGCCGGTACTCGCGGCCGAAGTCATGGCGCGCATGGAGGCGACTTTGGGTGTTACTCTGCCACGCGAAAAGGGTCTCGACACCATGCGCGGCATGGAGGCGGCGCATCGCGGGGAGATCGACGCGGCCCTGATTATGGGCGGCAACCTGTACGAGGCTAATCCCAATAGCGCCTTTGCCGAAGCCGCCTTTGCACGTATCGGGTTTAAACTGTTCCTGACCACTACGCTCAATCGCGGCCACATTCACGGCCACGACGACAGCGAAGCCCTGATCCTGCCGGTGACCGCGCGCGACGAGGAGTGGCAGCCAACGACGCAGGAGTCCATGTTCAATTTCGTGCGCCTGAGCGATGGCGGCATTTGCCGCCTGAAGTCAGTGCGGCCGGAAACGGAAATCCTGTGCGAGCTGGCGCGGCGGCTCCTGCCCAACAGTCCGGTCGATTTTGAAGCTTTCAAACAGCACCGAACCATCCGCGAAGCCATCGCGCGCATCGTGCCGGGTTTGGAGGATCTGGCCGATATAGACATCGCCAAACGCGAATTTCATATCCGTGGCCGCATCCTGCACGCACCAGAGTTCAAAACCGCGTCGGGGCGTGGGCGCTTTATCGTGCGCAACCTGCCGCCGGCAAAGGAAGAGCTACTCCTGACCACGGTGCGCTCAGAAGGGCAGTTCAATTCGATCATCTACGAGCGCACGGACAGCTATCGCGGCATGGACCGCATGGATGTGATGATGAACGCCGAAGACATGGCGGGGCTGGGCCTCAGTGAGGGCGACGCCGTGGTTGTGGAATCAGAACACGGCGCAATGGAGGGCGCGCGAGTGCGGGTCTTCGATCTCGCGCGCGGTTCGGTCATGGCCTACTATCCCGAAGCCAATGTGCTGACCGGTACGG
The DNA here is from genome assembly GCF_000175215.2 of Asticcacaulis excentricus CB 48. NCBI lineage: Bacteria > Pseudomonadati > Pseudomonadota > Alphaproteobacteria > Caulobacterales > Caulobacteraceae > Asticcacaulis > Asticcacaulis excentricus. The sequence goes on from NC_014816.1 coordinate 404,847, forward strand.
CGGTCGATCCGCGCAGCCGCACCCCGTCCTTTAAGGCAACGCCTGTGCAGGTGCGAAAAAACGCCTGACCATCCCTTGTAATCCGGCTGTCACCATCCCTAATGATATGAGGCGCGGACAGACGAATGGGGCATGGATGAAAACGCTGATGACATGGGTCGGGCGGCTGGTGATGGCGCTGATCCTCATGGCGGGTCTGGCCTATGGCGGGGCCTGCGGCTACCTCTTTGTGGTGCAGCGCGACAAGCTCTATAGCCTGCCCCCCGGCGTGCCGCCTCTACCTGTCGCGCAGGTGCCGGGGATAAAGGACGTGCATCTTAAAACCCCCGATGGGGCGGTTTTGCGCGCCTGGTATCTGCCGCCGCGCGGACAGGCCCCGGTGTTTCTGTTTCTGGGCGGCAAGGGGGCGAGCCTCGGCGATCATATGGGGCGTTACAAGCGCATGGCTCAGAAGGGGGAGGGCTTCCTGGCTCTGGCCTATCGCGGCTTCTCCGGCTCTACGGGCAAGCCGACCGAAGACGGATTGTTCATGGACGGACTGGTTGCCTATGACTGGCTGAAAAAGGCGGGCTATGCGCCGCAACAGATCGTCATTCACGGCCATTCGCTGGGCTCAGGCGTGGCAACCTATGTGGCGACCCAGCGCCCGGCCAAGGGCCTGATCCTGGAAGCCCCTTTTACCGCGGCGTCTGACGTGGCGCAGGACATCTATCCCTATGTACCCGTCCAATGGCTGATGCTGGATAAGTTTGCCAACCGCGACCGCATCGGCTTTGTGCATATGCCGATTCTGATTGTGCATGGCGACCGAGACACGATCGTACCCTTCGCTCAAGGCGAACGCCTTTATGCCCTGGCCCCTCAACCCAAGACCTTCAAACGCATGGCGGGTGAGGACCATTCGACCCTCACCCGCGCCGGCGTTTATGATGTCTATGACACGTGGCTTAAGTCACTTGACTAGGGCCAGAGCCTGCCCTTCGTTGATGGCGGCCACGGCGGCCTTCAGGGTGGCCATATCGGCCTTGCCGCTGGCTTCGACCACCAGCCGCTCACCGATGACTACTGAATAGCTGCCCGTCTGAGTATCGCCGTCCCACTTCTCGCTGATGATTTTGCCCTTTTCCGAGTGAACCTTTTCGTAGCTGTTGCCGCTCTGGCTAGACGATGACACATTCATCGCCGTGCCAAAGGCCGCCAGAGCGCCCATGGCCCCGATGTCAGACACCTTAAGCTCGACCCGCTTGTCGCCCTGCGTATAGACGGCATGCGCCTCAGAGGCCGAATAGCTGCCCGTGCCGCCGCCCGAGGCGCCTGCGTCGCTTTTGGCTGCGCCGATGAAAGTGACGGGCAGCAAGGCGTCGAGCTTAGCAGGCTCTACCGCCGGGGTTGCCTTGCCCTCTTCCATTGCCTTGGCCGCGGCTTCCATCTTCTTCGCCGCCGCTTCGAGGTCGTGGCCATTGACCTGTACCGAGCCGTTGGGTGTATCGACCTTCATGGCACCGGTCAGGTTTGGCGCCCCGCCTGCCATCATCCCCGCTGTCATGATGGCGCCGGTAATGCCGCCGATGATCAGTTGAATGACGACCATGACCACCACGACGACCGCCGTATAGCCGAGGCTCTTGTCCTTGGGCGACTGCATCAGGCGCGGTAGGCCAGTATAGAGCAGGTAGAGACCATAAAGCCCCAAAAGACCCAGAATTCCCAGAAGTGGCAGCAGGGCGAAAATCCCCGCCAGCCAGCCGGCTGTCATCGCATAGGCTGCAACCTTGAAAGCCTGTACATCGTTCTTGACGCCGCCAAAATTGGGCGCCAACGCGTTGATGACAAAAGCGGCGATATAGACCGAAACGATTGACAACACATAGCCCAGCACGGCGATGATCAGGCCGCTGACCACCGGCAACTTGCTGCTGATGCCCATAAAGGACATGCCGACCAGACTGTTGCCGACAAAACCCGCAATGGCCGGGATGGCCGCCAGTATCATAACATAGCCGGTGGTTAGGGCCGCCTTAGGGGTTGGCTCGGAGGCGATCCTTTCCCACTCTAACGACGGGCGCAGCAATATACCCTTAATGCGCTCCAGCAGAGGCGGACGGGTGGTGGCTTCGACGGTGGACATGACAGCTCCCCTGAACAGTGAAAAGTGCCGCATAGTCGGTCAGCCCGCGTCAGGGGTCAATCGCGTGTTTTCAGTATCTGTCTAAGGCCACATAGCTCAGCAGATCCCCGGCATGGATCGCTGGCGCATGGGGCAGGCGACGGATCAGCACGTCACTTTGGGCAAATACGGCGATCAGCGACGAATCTTGATCGGCAAAGGGCCGCAGGGCCGGGCAGCCCTTATCATCCGGGACGATGCGCCCCCTCAACCAGGTTTCGCGCGGGCCATTGGCGGCGATGTCGACGGCTGCGGGCAGGCTTAAAAGTGTATCGCGCCCGCCTTGGCCCAACGCCGCCTTAATCCAAGGCTTGAGGAACAGTTGCGCACACACCATGCTGGAGGCTGGATTGCCAGGCAGGCCCAGTACGCGACGGCCGTCGGTAAGCAGGCCCGTCCAGGTCGGCTTGCCGGGCCGGATGTTCACGCTGCCGAAGTCGATACGCAGACCCAGCCGCTCTAATGCCGGTTTCACCAGATCGTAATCGCCGACACTGGCCCCGCCGATGGTGACGATCAGGTCGGCCTCGCTGTCTTTCAGCGCGTCGTGAATACCGTCCAGATCGTCGCTTTCGACGCCAATAAAGCTGGCTTTCGCGCCCCACTGACGGCACATGGCCAACAGCGCAAAGGAGCCGGACTCAAAAATCTGATCGTCGCGCGGCTCGCTTCCCGGCGCGACCAGTTCGTCGCCGGTCGAAAGGATGCAGATGCGCGGCCGACGCGCCACTTTCAGCATCTTCTGACCCGCGGCCGCCGCCAGTGACAGCCGCCAGGCATCGAGCCGCACCCCAGCAGACAGCAGCTCGTGCCCGGCCTTGAAGTCCTGACCTCTGGGGCGAATATGCGTCTTGGGGTCGTTCCAGCCGTCGGGCTCGATAAACACGCCCATCTCGGTGACGCGGACGTTTTCCTGAATGACCACGGCCCTGGCCCCGTCAGGGACCGGTGCACCGGTATAGATGCGCACGCATTCGCCCCATTCAATGCGACCTTCGAAGCGCCGCCCGGCTGCGCTTTCGCCGATCAGGCGTAAAGGCGAGCCCTGCGCCACCGGGTCGGTCAGCGACTTGCAGATGGCATAGCCGTCCATGGCTGAGGCATCAAAAGGCGGCTGATCGCGCGTGGCGATGACCGGCTCGGTCAATACACGGCCCAACGCCTTCGACAGGGCGGCCTTGCGCGTTTGCGGTGCCGGAGCTGTCTGGCGCATGAAGGCTACGGCCTCGTCGACGGGGATGCCTCTTCTCATTTTTCCAGAAGCCTCGGCATCAGTTCGACCATGTTACACGGTCCGTGGCGCGAATCGAGCTGCCAGCGGATGACCTTGTCCCAGCCATCCTTGCACGCGCCGTTGGAGCCCGGCAGGCAGAATACGAAGACGCCGCGAATGATCCCTGCCAGCGCGCGCGATTGTAGGGTGGACAGGCCCACGCTCTGAAAACTGACCATATGGAAGATGGTGGAAAAACCTTCGATGCGCTTGTCAAACAAAGGCTCGACCGCTTCGGGGGTCACATCGCGCCCGGTAATGCCGGTGCCGCCGGTTGTGATGATGACATCGACGAGCTCAGAGTCAATCCAGTTGGTGATGACTGTGCGGATATGGTCCTTATCGTCGCGCACCAGCTCGCGCGCCGCCACGTGATGCCCCGTCGCGGTGATGCGCGCGTCTAACAGATCACCGGAGGTGTCGGTGTCGCGCGTGCGACTGTCTGACACGGTGAGGACAGCGATATTGACCGGCTTGAAAGGGCGCTCAAGGTCGATACGTCCGGCGCCGATGTACGATTTTTCTTTATCCGTTAGTTCCATTCTATCCTCCGGTGACGGACATGGTCCGGCGCGGCGTGTAGGCGGTTTGCGGAGCCTGCGCCCCGATGAAAAAGTCGTGCGCCTTCGGTTTGTGGCGCAGGGCCTCGGACAGGGCGGCGGCGAGCGCGGCATTGCTGGCGTCCGCGCGTAGCGCGGCGCGCAGATCGACGTGGTCCTCCTGACCCAGACACATATAGAGTTGCCCCGTGCAGGTGATGCGCACGCGGTTGCAGGTGTCGCAGAAATTATGGCTCAGCGGCGTGATCAGGCCCAGCCGGCCGCCGGTTTCCGCAACGTGGTAATAGCGCGACGGCCCGCCCGTAGTATCGCTCAAAGGTGTGATGTCCCAGAAACTTTGCAAATCGGCCATGACGTCGTGCAGGGACACAAACTGGTCTTCGCGCCCGACGATCTCTTCGCCCATCGGCATGGTCTCGATCAGGGAAATGTCCATGCCGTGGGCATGCGCAAAGCGGATCATCTCCGGTAGGTGGCCGCGATTGTCCTGTTGCAGGGCGACTGTATTCAGCTTGACCTTCAGGCCCACTTTTTGCGCTGCGTCGATGCCATCCAGCACTTTTTTGAGGTCGCCGCCGCGGGTAATGCGCCGGAATGTACCGGCGTCGAGACTGTCTAGAGACACATTGATGCGACGAATGCCGGCCTGCGCGAGATGCGGCGCGGCCTCGGCCAGAAGTGTGCCGTTGGTGGTCAGGGTCAGCTCTTTCAAACGCCCCTCATGCACCTGCGCACCCAGACGTTTCAGGAAATCCAGAATTCCCCGCCGAACCAGAGGCTCTCCGCCGGTGATGCGTAACCGCGTCACCCCCTGATCGATGAGAAATAGGGAAAGACGCTCAAGTTCTTCAAAACTCAACAGATTTTCACGAGGCAGAAAAGTCTGTCTCTCTGACATGCAGTAGGTGCAGCGCAGGTCACAACGGTCCGTCACCGAAATCCGCACATAGGAGATGCGGCGATGATAGGCGTCGATCAGGGCGGGTTCGGAGCGCATGGTCTTGCATAGCCGGAAAATTGCGGTCAGGACAAGGGTTTAGCCTTCTCGATGCCTTTACATTTGCGTGTGGCAGGGCCACCCTGTGTCAAAATCAATCTACAGGAAATGCCCGCATGAAACGCCGTGATGCCCTCAAAGGCTTGTCCGCCCTGACCCTGTCAGCGGCCGTGACACCGGTATCAGCCGCGACCCTCAAGCCCAAATCCGTCACGGTCAAGACCTCAAACGGGCCAGTGATCGGGCAGGTCCGGGCGGGCACGGCGGTGTTTCTCGGCCTGCGCTATGGCGAGACGACCGCGCCACCCTACCGTTTCCTGCCGCCGCGCCAGCCACAACCGTGGAGCAAACCGGTTAAGGCTGACCGATATGGCCCAGCCTGCCCGCAACAATCGACACCCGACGCTTACGGCAAGAGCGAGGACTGCCTGTTTCTCAATGTGTGGACGCCGGAGGCCTCACCGAAACACAAGCGCCCGGTAATGGTCTATTTTCACGGCGGGGCCTATGCCAATGGGTCGGGCTCCGATCCGCTCTACGACGGTACGAATCTTTCGCAGCGCGGTGATGTGGTGGTGGTAACGGTCAATCACCGGCTCAATGTCTTCGGTTATCTCTATCTGGCGCGGCTGGAGCGGTTGATTTTGGGTCAGCCGGGCCCTCTGGCTTTTTCGGGGAATTGTGGGCAACTTGACCTCATTCTGGCGCTGGAATGGGTGCGCGACAATATCGCGGCCTTTGGCGGCGATCCCGGCAATGTTATGGTCTTCGGGCAATCCGGCGGCGGAGCCAAGATCGCCACCTTGATGGCTACGCCGAAAGCCGAGGGCCTCTTCCACAAGGCGGCGACCATGAGCGGTCAGCAGGTGACCGCCTCCGGCCCCGGCAATGCTACGGCGCGGGCGAAGGCGTTTCTGGGCGCACTGGGGCTGAAGACCGATGCCGAAGGGCTGAAGGCCGCGCAGACCCTGCCTTGGGAGACACTGGTCGCGGCGCTGAAGGTCACCGATCCGGTATTGGGCTCCGGCGGAGTCTATATGGGCCCCGTGCTCGATGAGACGATCCTGGTGCGTCACCCCTTCTATCCGGACGCCGCGCCGCAATCGCGGCACATGCCCATGATAATCGGCAATACACGCGACGAGACGCGCGGCTTTCAGGGCAATAATCCGGCGTTTCAGAACCTGACGTGGGAAGACCTGCCGGAAAAACTGCCGCCCAATTATCGCGTCGATATCGACCCGTGGCGGGTCATCGACACCTATCGCAAACTCTATCCGCAGATGACGCCAACCGATGTCTATTTCGCGGCGACGACGGCGGGGCGGTCCTGGCGCGGGGCGATTATCGAGGCTGAAGAACGCGCCAAAGTGGGAGCGAAAACCTTTGTCTATCAGGTCGATTGGAAGACGCCCAAAGACGACGGGCGGCTGGGCGCGCCCCACACCATCGACATTCCGCTCGTCTTCCGCACCACCGCAGTGCCAGAGGCCATCTCGACCGACAGCCCGCAGGCCCGACGCATGGCCGACCTGTTCTGTGACGCCTTTATCGCTTTTGCGCGCAACGGATCGCCACAGACCCCCGCCCTGCCTGATTGGACGCCCTACAGCTTACCGGAGCGCCAGACGATGCTGATGGATTTGACACCGCAAATGGCCAATGACCCTCGCGGTGAAGAACGCAAGCTGTTTGAAAAGGTGCCATTTATCCAGTCTGGCACATAGGTCACTGCGCCATAAACACAATCGGGTAGGGATTGCCCGCGGCATCGGTGTCGGAACGACCGGTTACCGCAAATCCGCACTTTTGATAGAAGGTGACGTTGCCCGTCACCTGTTCGTTGACCTCTACGATCAGTGGGCCTCTCAGCGCGCAGGCATGGGCGATCAGGGCGCGACCCACACCGCGCCGCTGGTGCACCGGATCGATAAACAGCATGGCCAGCGTGTTGTCACCCGCCAGCACGCAAAACCCTGCGTGGGCACCGTCGTCTTCGGCGACCCAGACCTCGCCGTCCATCAGCCCGGCCAGCAGGTAGGGGCGGTAAAAGTTGATATCGCTCTCAGAAAGGAAGTCATAGGCGGCGCGCACCGACTCTTCCCAGATGCGCGTAAGGGCGGCGATATCGGCGGTGGTCGCCGGACGGATCAACGCAGTACCTTGTCGATCCAGCGGGCGGCCAGCGAGGACCACTGATCGTGCGTACCGTCAAGCTCACGCAGCGCAAAGCCGTGCGGGGCCTGCGCGAAGATGTGGGCATCGACGTCGCCACCCGTCTGCTGCATGGCCTTGATCAAGTTCAGCGCATGATCGACCGGCACGATTTGATCGTGCAGGGCATAGGCCAGAAACACAGGCATTTGTGGGATACCGTGGGGTTCCCCGGCAATGCCGATGGGCCAGGCATCGTAAAAGGCCTGCTTTTGGGCGGGCGGGTAGTCGGGCTTGCCCGCCGGTGCCTTATATTCGCGGTGATTGGCATTGATGGGCGCATAGGCGATCAGCACGCCCCTGGCCTTTTGAGCGTGAACTTGACACGCCATGACGCCGGCCAGATGCCCGCCCGACGACAGCCCCACGTGCAGCAGCGGCAGGTCCGTCAGGCTTTCCAGATAATCGAGCGCCTTGAGGCCGTCGCTTAGGGCGATATCGTAGGGCCACACGCCGCCATCTGCATCCGCCTGCCCGGGCATTCGGTGCGTCAGCACATAGGCATCGATACCTTGCGCGTTGAGCCACAGAGCGACCTCCACCCCCTCCTTGTCATGGACAAGGTTGATATAGCCGCCACCCCCATAGACGAGGGCGCGCGCGCGCGCCGGAGACGGTGATTTAAACTCGCTAAGTTCGGCGCGCGTGACCTGCTTGTGGATGCGGTCCGGCCATTGCCCTTCCGGTGCATTGACTGCCCCCTCGGAAATCGCAATTACGCGGTCGGGTATGGGGGCTTCGGCAGGCAACGCAGGGCGGGCGGTTGGCATGGGCTTGTCCTTCTTGTCCGGGGCAAGCGGTAATGCCGGGGCGCAGAGGCGTCAACCCTTATACGTCCCCGGCGTACCGGGGAGGTATAAGGCTCTTATAAGCGCATCACTTTCGCTGTGCTGGCCAGAGGCTCGGTGGTTTTGAGCGGGTTTCTGAGCGGGTGGACGAAGGGGCGGGCATCGATTTCGAACACGTCGCCTGTTTGCGTCTTCACACCGTCGGCAAAGCTCGCTGTGGCCGTGCCGAAGCAGTGCACGTGCACATCGCCCGGCACGCGGAACAGCTCGTACTTGAAGTGGTGGTGTTCCAGATTCTCAAACGTGTGGGACATATTGTCCTCACCGGAGATGAACGGCTTTTCCCAGATCACTTCGTTGCCGCGCACGATCTTCGACGTGCCTTCCACGTGGCTCGGCAGGTCGCCGGTCAGAATCTCGACACCCAGAGACGCCGGGCGCAGCTTGGAGTGGGCCAGCCACAGATAGTTCTGCTTCTCGGTCACGTGGTCGGAGAACTCATTGGCCAGCGCAAAGCCAATGCGATAGGGCTGTGCATCCTCACCGATGACGTAGATACCGGCCATTTCCGGCTCCTCACCGCCGTCTTCGGCAAAGCCCGGCGACACCAGCTCCGCGCCCGGCCCGACCAGTGCGTAACCATTGCCCTTATAGAACCATTCCGGCTGAGCTCCGGCGGTGCCCGATGCCGGCTTGCCACCCTTCACGCCCATCAGGAACATGCGCATCGAGTCGGTCAGATTTTCTTCGCCACCTGCGTCTTTGGCCTTGGCGTGCATCTTGTCGCGGCCCTCAGCGGAGCCCAGGTGCGTCAGACCCGTCCCGGTCAGGTGCAGGTGCGCCGGGTCCGGATGGTCAATCGGGGCCAGCACACGCCCTTCGGACAGGGCCAGCGCGATATCGACCGCCTCGCCGAGGCCCTGCTGCGCCACCTGATCAGCAATAGAGCGTTTGGCCGCAATGGCGGCCTTGGCCAGCTCATAGGTCGTGGTCACGCCCACAATAACCTTAGCCGAACCGTCATCCTCGGCAGCGGCCACGCCGCGCGTCCCGTGGGCATCGACAAACTGGATCAGGCGAAGGGTCATGGATCACTCCCAACAAATATTGCTCTTAAAACTCAGACAATTGATTGTGACTTAGGCCCGCCTTTGCGGTTTGTCAAATCGTGTTTATGATCATACGAAGATTCTCGTACACTCGTCTCTGCGCGAGCAGGGAAACGGAGGATTGGAGCGCAATCCGAAAAAGTGCCATAAAAGCGTCTTGGCACTTTTCGCAAAAATTGCGCTACCCAACAGAAACTTAGAGCATTCGGCGGCTCAACTGAACCGATGAATGCTCTAGACAGGGACCTGCATGACCGATACCCGACCTGCCGCGACGTTTGACCGCTCTGCGGCTACCGAAAGTTCCGCTTACGGCGTGCATTTCCAAGGCCGCCTGCACGGGGCGCTGGCCCACCGGCTGGGGGTGGACATCCTCAAGGGCGTCTATAAGCCTGGCGAGGTCCTGCCCAATGAGATCGACTCGTCCTCCACCCTAGACATCTCGCGCTCGGCCTATCGTGAGGCCATCCGCATTTTGGCGGCCAAGGGCATGGTCGAAAGCCGCCCCAAGGCCGGGACGCGCGTCACGGCGCGTCGTCGCTGGAACGTGCTCGATCCGGAAGTGCTGGGCTGGATGTTCGAGACCGAGCCGTCGGAGGACTTCATTAAGGGCCTGTTTGAGCTGCGTCTGATCACCGAACCGGCGGCGGCCGAGCTGGCGGCGCTGCGCCGCACGGACGAGCACCTGCGCCTGATGGACAGGGCACTCGACCTGATGGAGGCCGAGACCCTGGCCACCGAAGCCGGGCGCAAGGCCGATCTCGACTTCCACGACGCGCTGATGCACGCCACGCATAACGAAGCCCTCGCCTCACTCAGTCATTCGATCGGGGCGGCGGTCGCCTGGTCCACGCGCTTCAAACAGCGCCATCAGGCCCTGACCCGCGACCCCATCCCCGACCACCGCCGCGTGTTTGACGCCATCAAACGTCAGGACTCAGGGGCGGCCAGATGGTGCATGGAATCGCTCATCCGCATGGCCCTCGACGACACCCAGCGCTCCATGCAGACCCAGTACCTCGAACCGAGGGGGTAAGGGATTTGCGCTTAGGGTAAACAGGTGTTAACGCCCCGCTAAGACAGAGGCGGTAAACATCGCTCCACCATCGGTATAGGGCCCCATGAGCGACACTACTCCCATCACGGCACGCGTCGAAATCGTCAACGACAAGGGGCTGCATGCCCGCGCCTCTGCCAAGTTCGTCAAGACTGCCGCACAGTTCGATGCGCAGATTTACGTGCTGAAAGACGAGTCGCGCGTCGATGCGCAGTCGATCATGGGCTTGCTGATGCTGGCCGCGTCCAAAGGCACCTTTATCGACATCGAGGCCGAGGGCGAACAGGCGCAAGCCGCCGTCGAGGCGCTGGTGGCGCTAGTGTCCGACCGTTTCGGGGAAGAGTCCTGACATGAAACGCCTTGCTCTCCTCCTCGCCTGCGCGCTGTTGAGCGGTGCCGCCTATGCCGAGCCGCCCGATAGCGAGGGCGCATCGGGAGCGGTGGGAGAGGAGGGCGCGCCGGTACCTAAGCCCAAGCCACGCCCTAAGCCAAAACCAAAACCAAAACCCAAAACTGTCGTGCCTGCGCTCAAACTGCCGGAGGGGCCGATCCCCTATACGCAGTTAAAAAACACTTCTGCCGCAAAGACCGACGCCCAAACGGTGCCTGTGGCGATGCCGGTCGCCCCGATGACGCACGCCGTGCCCCCACCGCCGCCCCCACCGCCGCCGACAATCGCAGTTGCCCCTGCGCCTGAACCCAAAGGGCAGCCCGAGGCCCTGCCGCTGAGCCCCAGCGTCACCCATGATTTGAGGTGTGAAACCCAGGTCGTCGGACCAAAGGGGCTAATCTCCAGGGGGCAATTTTATCTGGAGGTCGCGTTGTCTGACGTCTTCCCGGAAAACACGGCGCGCTTCAAAATGGTAATGGCCGATCCACGTCATCAGAGTTTGCTGAAAGACACGGCCTGCGAAACGCTCGATTGCCGCGTGACGATCAGCGCCAACTATTACGACCTCTACAATGCGCGCACCAAACGCGGCGCACAGTTGCGGGTGACGCTGGATCGTTATACGGGGGCCTATCTGGCGCGACGCACGGACGGCAAGCTGCCGCTGGGCGGTTCGACACTAATCAAGGAAGGGCCGGGGGCGTACGAAGAAGGCTATTGCACGCTTCAGAAGCGGCCGGAAAAGCTGTTTTAATCTCTATGGTACGGCGATCCGCCGAGGATCGTCGTCGCCCGGTACATTTGCTCCGCCAGCATCAGCCGTACCAGGGCGTGCGGCCAGGTCTGCGGCCCAAAGGCCAGTGAAAAGCGCGCCGATTTAACCAGTTCGGCATCGAGCCCATCCGCCCCGCCGATCAGGAACGCTAGCTTGCGCTCGCCGGAGTCTTTCATCTTATCGACACGCTGAGCGATCTGGCGTGAGGTCAGAAGCTCGCCGCGCTCGTCGCAGGTGATCAGGCACACGCCTTCGCCCAGCGCCGCGCGAATGGCCTCGGCTTCCCGCGCCTTGTTGAGGGTGGAGTCCTGAGACTTTGCGGTCTTCTTCGGCTCGATCTCCATTAACTCCGCCGGACCCAGCCCCAGCGGGCGGCCGCTTAAAGTCGCGCGACTGAGATAGTCGCGCGTGAGGGTGTTTTCCGGGGTGTTGCCGAGCTTGCCGACGGCGGCGAGGATAAGTTTCATAAAGCGCTAAATGAAAAGGGAGCCATAAAGGCCCCCGAAATCGCACACGATTAGGCGCCTCCCCGGCGAACCGGGGAGATACAAGGCCATTAGTGACTATCGACCGTGTGGTTCGACGATACCGACCAAATTTTTTCGATATTGTAGAAGCTGCGCACTTCCGGGCGGAACAGGTGCACCACGACGTCGCCGGCATCGAGCAGCACCCAGTCGCAGGCCGGGAGCCCTTCTACGCGTGCCTTGCCAAAGCCCGCGTCTTTCAGCGCACGCATGACGTGATCGGCCAGAGCGCCGACATGGCGGTGTGAACGGCCCGAAGCGATGATCAGGGTGTCGGCCACCGAGCTTTTGCCGCGCAGATCGATGCACACGATATCCTGCGCCTTGTCATCATCCAGCTTGTTCAGGATGAGGGTTTCGAGAGAGGTTTCCTCGAAATCGGCGGTACTTTGGTCGATGTCCGCCGGGGGGGCGGCGGGTTCCGAATGCGCGTCTTGCGCAAGCTGACGAGACAGGGTTTTACTCCATATGTGGATAAGTTGGCCTCACCCTAGCACAGACAGGGGCCGAGGTCACGGTTAGTAATGCAGCCACCGCCAATTTTATAACGAGGGTGGGGTTTCGCCTTCGGCTTTTTTGCGTTGAGCGCGCAGGGCCGTCGAAGAGATATTGTGCAGGGGCCCCTTCAGATAGGCCCAGGCTGGGGCCTGGAGTCCGCTGAAGATACGGCCTTCACGTTCCTTGCGCCTGTAGTGGGCAAAGCGCCGCGCGGTGGGGGACAGCCGGCTTTTCATCAGGACACCGGGACGCGAGACGATGGCAATGGGGATCATACGCGCGATCTGCACCCAGCCGCGCCAGCGGTGGAAGCTGGCCAGCGAATCCCCACCCATTATCCACACGAACTGCACCCCCGGATAGCGCGCTTTCAAGGCGCGCAGGGTATCGAGCGTATAGGTGGCGTTGATGCGGGTCTCAAAATCAGAAATTATGTCCTTGGGTCCGACAAACGGACGAATGGCGGCGATGCGCTCGCTCAGTGGGGCCGTATCGCGCTTTGATTTCAACGGGTTCTGCGGCGACACGAGCCAGATGATGCGATCTAGTCCCAGACGCATCCGCGCGGTTTCGGCCACATGGGCGTGGCCTTCGTGCGCCGGATTGAACGACCCGCCAAACAGGCCGATTTTCATGCCGCGTTCGAGATGGAACCCCGACCGCAAGGCACCATGGCTCAGCGTATGGAAGATCGGGGCGGGGCCGGCGAACCACATGCTTAGGCTCTCCTCCCCTGTACAGCGGAGGAAGAATAAGAAAGACCGATCACGCAGACGCCCAACACCACCCTTTATCTATCCCACGGATCGTAGGTGGAGGGGGCCGGCGAGTCCCCGGCCTTTTCGGCCTTCTCGCTTTCAATGATCTTCGCATGGGCCGCGAATAAAAGGTCTCGCACGCCTTCGCCGGTGACGCCGGAAATGAGGTAGGGCGTCTGCCCCGACGCTTTTTTCAGCTTCTTGCTCAGGTCCTTACGTGCCTCGGGATCGAGCGAGTCCACCTTGTTGATCGCGACGATTTCCGGGCGTTTGGCCAGGTCTTCGGCATAGGCGGCCAGTTCGTTACGGATGACCTTATAGGCCTTCACCGGGTCTTCCTGTGTCCCATCGACCAGATGTATCAGCACCTTGGTGCGCTCAACATGCCCCAGAAAGCGCGTGCCGAGCCCCGCCCCTTCCGAGGCCCCTTCAATCAGGCCGGGGATATCGGCGATGACAAAGCGCTGCTCGGCCCCCAGATCAATGACGCCCAGATTGGGGGTGAGGGTGGTAAAGGGATAGTCGGCGATCTTCGGGCGCGCAGCGGAGGAGGCTGCGAGGAAGGTGGATTTCCCGGCATTGGGCAGGCCCAGAAGTCCGGCATCGGCGATCAGTTTCAGTCGCAGCCAGATCCACTTTTCTTCGCCGTCCTGACCAGGCAGGGCGAAGTCGGGTGCCTGATTGACCGGGCCTTTGAAGCGTGTATTGCCCCAGCCGCCGTTGCCGCCTTTAAGCAGCATGACTTTTTGCCCCGGCGTGTCGAGATCGACAATCAGGGTTTCGTGGTCTTCCTCGAACACCTGAGTGCCGACGGGCACGCGCAGGACGAGGTCTTCGGCATTGGCACCGTGCATCTGGCGGCCCATGCCGTGGGTGCCGGTGCTGGCCTTGAAATGCTGCTGATAGCGATAGTCAATAAGGGTGTTCAGCCCTTCGACCGCCTCAACCCATACCGAACCGCCCTTGCCGCCGTCACCACCGTCCGGCCCACCGTTCGGAATGAATTTTTCGCGGCGGAACGACACGGAGCCCGCGCCGCCATTGCCTGAGCGGATGAAGATTTTGCACTGGTCCAAGAATTTCATGAGGGGGGCATCAGGGGCGAGAGGTGATCAAAAGGCGAAGCGGCTACCGCCGGGGAGCGGAAGCCGCCTTTGTGAACCAAGTTGAAGGGAAGATCAAATTTTTGCGAAAGGGCTTATGCTCAATTTGATCACATGGCTGAATTTAAAGCAGACGGATCATGTGCAGGGCCTCGTACGAGTCCTGACGGGCCAGTGAGATTTCCGGCGTACGCCGACCGGTGTACAAGAAACCGGCCCGAGCCAGCATGCGGGCTGACGCCGCATTGTCGCCAAAGTGCGCTGCGTGCAGCACCCGGTGACCGCCAAAGCGTTCGGCATAGCCGATCAAACCCTCCAGCGCTTCGACGCCAAAGCCGTGGCCCTGATGTTCTGGCGCTATGCAGATGCCGACGGACGGCCCGAACTGATGCAGGCCCGACGCCTGACCACAGGTCGTGCGCTCCAGACCAACCACGCCGATCAGGGTTTCGTCGGTGTCACGGATGCCAAACACCGGCAGACGCGGCGAGGAATTGTGCCGTGCCTTTTCGACGTAGGCCCGCGCATCGGCATCACTGAACGGATGGGCGATGGCATGGGTCATTCGTGCCACCGACTTGTGACCAAAGATTGCTTTTACATCGTCCACATCATCTAGGCACAGCGGGCTGAGATAAAGGCGCTTGGTCTGCACGGCGTAGCCGCTGCGGCCTGCGCGCAGGTCTTCGCGCTTGAGGCCAGCCACAGCTGGGTGAGAGCCAGTGAATCCGTGGGCTTCGGGTGTTCTGATGATCATGATGATACCCCGTTCCTTTAATGACTAAGACGAAGGACGGCTTTCGCTTTGTGAAAGACGCCGGCGTGCGACGGGTCTGATAGTCTTCAGACCCAGTTTAGGATGTCGGGAGGTTTCGGTTTTTATGTGGTCCTAAGGTGACACAGACCGCATAAAATTTCCGCCGCCCGTGCCCCTGCGAAAATAAGCTTTTCGCAAGTACCTGTGACGCTTCGGCACTCAGCGAGGCCGCTGCGCCCCAGATGGGGCCTGACGAACGGGGAACAAGAGAAGGGCCTCTTTTGGGTGGTCGCAAGCGTGGTCCGGAAAACCGGCACTGACGTTTTCGACACATGCTCCAAAAGAAAAGGGAGCCCGGAAACTGATCCGGACTCCCCGTTCGAAGGCAATGTCCAGATCGGCTTAGTGACTAAGCGCGACCTGAAGCATCTTTATCAGGTCGCTTATTCGGCAGCTTCGGCGAGCGGCACGATCGACACGTAACAACGGTTGTCACGCTTGGTGGTGAACTTCACATTGCCGTTCGCGGTAGCGAACAGGGTGTGGTCGCGGCCAAGGCCGACATTGTCACCGGGGAAGAACTTGGTGCCGCGCTGACGGACGATGATGTTGCCCGCGAGGACGTTTTCACCGCCAAAACGCTTTACGCCAAGGCGCTTCGATTCTGAATCGCGGCCGTTACGCGACGAGCCGCCGGACTTTTTGTGAGCCATGAGGTAACTCCTCTAAAACGGTTGCGATTACGCTTCTTCGGAAGAGGCTTCGGCAGCCTTCTTCTTCGGAGCGGCTTTTTTCTTGGGGGCCGAAGCCTCTTCAGCCACCGGCGCGTCAACGACCGGAGCTTCGACGGCTGCGGCAAGCGACTTCGGGGCCAGACCGCGAGCGCGGGCATCCAGCTCAGCCTTGGTCACCAGCGAGACGGTGCCTTCCCAGGCGGCCGACTTGCCCGCGCCGTTCAGCGCGGTGATGCGGATAACCGATTCCGGCTGACGGTGGCCGGTGGTGCGGCGATAGCCCTGACGGCGGATCTTCTTGAAGATCTTCACCTTCTTGCCCTTGCGGGTTTCGATCAGCGTGCCTTCTACCACAGCGCCTTCAACGAGCGGCGCGCCAACCACGGCACCAGCCTCGTCACCGACGAGGAGCACTTCTTCGAAACGGATGGCAGCGCCCGCGTCGCCTTCCAGCTTTTCAACGACGAGCAGATCGCCCGCCGCAACGCGGTACTGCTTACCGCCGGTCTTGATTACCGCATACATCGGTTTAGCCTCTAAGCTTTAGTGACTGGCAAACCCGACCGGTATAAAAACCAATGGTTCGCGCAAAATTTCAGGTTTTCCGCAGGGCAGGACCCTCGGAAGAGAGGGGCGCTTTATATAGTTTTTGCTCGGTGAGTCAACGCCTGTTTATGCCCGTGCCGCAGGAATCTGACACCCGGTCCGCGCGAGGCTTGATTTCCCCCAGCAAAAGCCTACTTACACCTCACATTATATAGCCCATTCTACAGATTGTCAGGTAATCCCAATGGCCGATACCGCCGCTTCCATTGCCAAAACGCCCGTTACCGTCCTTACCGGCTATCTGGGGGCCGGTAAGACGACTTTGTTGAACCGCATTCTGTCCGAAAACCACGGGCAAAAATACGCGGTCATCGTCAATGAGTTTGGTGAAATCGGCATTGACAACGACCTGATCGTCGGTGCCGACGAAGAAGTGTTCGAAATGAACAATGGCTGCGTTTGCTGCACGGTGCGTGGCGACCTGATCCGCATTCTGTCGGGTCTTATGAAGCGCAAAGGCCGCTTTGACGCCATCATCGTCGAAACCACGGGCCTGGCGGATCCCGGCCCGGTGGCCCAGACCTTCTTTGTCGATGAAGAGGTCAAAGCGCGCACCTATCTCGACTCTGTGACGGCGCTGGTCGATGCCAAACACTTCCGCTCCGCGCTGGAGGCTGACCGCGTGGTCAAGGAACAGATTGCCTTTGCCGACCACGTGATCCTCAACAAGACCGATCTGGCAACGCCCGAAGAACTCAATGAGGTGGAAGCCCGCGTCCGTGGCCTCAACCCGCTGGCCACCATTGAGCGCGCCGAACGTTCAGGCGTGGAGATCAAAGGCCTGCTGAACCAGCACCGCTTCGATCTCGATAAGATGGAATCGGTCGCTAACCATCATGAGCACGGTCCCGATTGCGGCGACCATTGCGACCATGACCACGGGCATGATCACCACCATCATGGCCATGATCACGGGCACAATCACCACGGCCATAACCCCGCGCATGGCGAGCCCGGTCACGTGCATGATGAACACTGCGGCCACGACCATCACGATCATCATCACAATCCTACGCATGGTCATCTGAACCCCATTCACGACAATGAAATCCGCTCGGTCTCTCTGTCGTCGGAAGCGCCGGTTGATGGGGTGAAGTTCACCCGCTGGCTCGACAAGCTGCTGGCCGAAAAGGGGCAGGACATTTTGCGCGCCAAGGGGATCCTCAGTATCAAGGGCGAGGATAAGCGTCTGGTGTTCCAAGCCGTTCACATGATCCTCGAAGGCGAATTGCAACAACCGTGGAAAGAGGGCGAACACCGCCTGAGCCGCGCCGTGTTCATCGGTCGCCACCTCGATGAGGCCGCTCTGCGCGCCGGTTTTGAGGCGTGTATCGCCGCGTAGGCCCGGCAAGGGTATTACGCTCTGGCCTTTGCACGGACTTCCGTGTAAGCCCCCCAGCGTCTTTTGCCTTAGGCAACACCCACCTCCCCCGGCACGCCGGAGGAGTATGAGGACCCAACATGCCCTTCGCTTTTGAAAAACATTTCGACGAATATGTCGTTGCCGCCCTGTTCGATTCCGCCGATGACCCTGTGGCCGCGCTCGGTGACGGGCGCGTCGTGTTTCCGGACGCCGATGCCATCTTCGAAGCCCACCCTAACGGCGGCATATTAAGCGCCGCCATCCACCCGTCGGGTGTCGGTATCGTCACCGGTGGTGATGATGGCCGCGTGGTGTGGACGACGAAGGAGTCCGGTCCGGTCGAGCTGTTTGCTGCCAAAGGGGCTTGGTTCGATGCTCTGGCCGTCAGCGAGGCCGCTCTGCTGATTGCCGCGGCCGCAGGTAAAAAAGTGCACGTCTATGACGCGCAGAAGAAGACGGCAGTGATCTTCGAACACACCTCCAGCCTTTCGGACATCGCTTTTGATTCCAAGGGACGTAAGCTTTATGCGGCGACCTATAATGGCGTGGCCGTGTGGTTTTCTCGCATTGCCCAGCAAAAGCCGACCCTGCTCAAATGGGCCGGTTCGCATACCAAAGTCGCGATTTCGTCTGACGACAAGTTTGTCATGACCGCCATGCAGGAAAATGCCTTGCACGGCTGGCGCATCAGCGATGCCAAGGATATGCGCATGGGCGGCTATCCGGCGAAGATCAAGTCGATGGGTTTTTTCGCCAAGGGCAAGCTTTTGGCCACCTCCGGGGCCAATGGCGCGGTGGTGTGGCCGTTTTTGAAGGCCAACGGGCCGATGGGTGAAGAGGCGTCGGAAATCAACGCTGAGGAATCGACCATGGTGTCGGTTATCGCCGGGGCGCCCGAAGACACGCTTCTGGCGGCCGGGCTTGAAGACGGGCGCGTGTGGCTGGCGGAGCTGACCTCAACCGGGATCGACTGGATTCGTCGCGAAAAGGGCGCTCCCATCACGGCGCTTGCCATTGCCAATGAAGGCAATCGCTTGATCTTTGGCGACGAAGACGGCAACCTGTGGGTATTTGAAGCTGAATAGAGCGGCTTCAGACGGAGTTTAGGGGCGTTTTTTGGCGGGGATAGCGAAAAAGTTTGGCATCGGGCAACTGCTCGTCTTCGTCATGGTGGGCAGTTTTGCCTTCAGCGTGGCGTCGGTCGCCGTGCACCGTTTTCTGCCCGTGCCAATCACCTTCCTGATGGTGCAGCGGATCTTTGAGGGCAAGGGATACCATCACGAGTGGGTGCCCGCCTCGCGTATTTCGGACAATCTCAAGGTCGCGGTCATTGCCGCCGAAGACGCTAAGTTCTGCTCGCACTACGGCTTCGACATGAACGCTATTGAGAAGGCGCAACGCAGCAATGCGCGCGGGCGCAAGGTGCGCGGCGGTTCCACTATCTCTCAGCAGACAGCCAAGAACGCCTTCCTGTGGCCGCAGCGCTCCTATGTGCGCAAAGGGGTTGAGGCCTATTATACGCTGCTGATTGAGACGATGTGGCCGAAGTCGCGCATCATGGAAGTCTATCTCAATAGCGCTGAATGGGGGCCCGGAATCTATGGTGCCGAAGCCGCCTCGCAATACTGGTTCGGTAAATCGGCTGATGATCTCACTCAGGCCGAGGCCTCGCGTTTGGCGGCCATCCTGCCCAGCCCGCTGAAATGGAAGGCCGCCAAGTCGGGGAAGTACGTCAAGGGCCGCTCCGGGAAGATCCGCGCCAATGCAGGTGTGGTTCGCCGAAACGGCATCGGGACGTGTGTTCTGGAGTAAAGGAAAGAGGGGCGCTCTGTGAAGCCTTACGTGGAAGTTCTGGCAGGAGGCGGTTATCGCGTTGGCTTTGATGACGCTCCCGGCCTCACGGCCTCAGGGGCAACCGTAATGGAAGCGCTTCGGGCACTTTCGGCAGAGATTTCACGCCAGTACGATACCGAAAAAGGCGATGAAAGCGCCGCTGCGGAAACAGCGAGGCGTCAGACCGATATTCTGGCTAATGACCGGTTCATTCGTGGCAATCAGATGCAGGACTCGGTCATGAAGGCTATGGCTTTAGGGTTTATCTGAGTGCCCGTCACCCTCTATATCGACGCCGATGCCTGTCCGGTAAAAGAGGAGACCTATAAGGTCGCCTCTCGCTATGGCCTTCGCACCGTCGTGGTGTCAAACAGCTATATCCAGATCCCCAAATCACCCCTGATCGCGCGCATGATCGTCGATGCGGGACCGGACATTGCGGACGACTGGATCGCCGAACAGGCGACTGCGCATGACGTTGTGATCACCAACGATATTCCGCTAGCCGGGCGGGTTCTGGCGAAGGGGGCCTATGCCATTGCCCCTAACGGTCGCGCCTTTACGCCCGATTCCATCGGCGCGGCCCTGTCGCAGCGGGCCCTGATGGAACATATCCGCTCGACCGGCGAAATCACCGGTGGCCCGCCGCCCTTCTCCGCTGCCAATCGTTCGCAGTTTCTGCAAACCCTCGATCAGGTGGTGGTAAAGGCGCGCCGTCTGAGCCTCTGAGCTGGGCGCAAACACCACCGGTTTCATCCTCAACGGCTCTTGACGAATAGTTAAAACAGGCGTCACCCTCCGTCCGGTTTTCCTTCAGGAGGGTATGGATGATGCGGCGTCTTCTGGTTTCCGTAGCAGGTCCGGCGCTTGTGGCCGGTGTGTTGTTATCAGGCTGCGCGACGGTGCCTGCCGCGGCCCCCATTGCTGATGTCCCCACAACCGAAGCGCCACAGGCCCCGGCCCTGACCGAGACTCCCGCCCCGGCCCCCGCTGCCGCTCCGACAGCTGCCGACGCCAAGGCCTATGTGGAAGAGGCGGAAAAGAAGCTCGGCGACCTTGGCGAATACGCTGCCCGCGTGCAGTGGGTGCGCGCGACCTACATCACCCACGACACTATGTGGCTGGAATCGAAGGCCAATGCGCAGCTGACCGAAGAAGGCGTCAAATACGCCATGGGGGCCGCGAAGTTCAACGACGTGGCCGTCGATGAGGTAACGCGGCGCAAGCTGAACCTGCTGCGCCTGTCTCTGGTCTTGCCCGCCGCCGACCGTCCGGGGGCTGCCGATGAGATGGCCAAGCTCTCCACTTCGCTAGATTCCACCTACGCCACAGGTAAGTTCAGCTATAAGGGCAAGGTCTATACTCTGGACGACGCCTCAAATGTGATGGCCGAATCCCGCGACCCGGCCCTGCTTCGCGCCATGTTCGAAGGCTGGCGAACCATTTCGGTGCCGATGAAAGGTGACTACACGCGGCTGGCCGAATTGGCCAATGAAGGCGCTAAGGGTCTGGGCTTTGCCGATACGGGGGCCCTGTGGCGCTCCGGCTACGACATGCCGCCTGATGGGTTTGCGGCCGATACGGACCGCCTCTGGGGGCAGGTTGAGCCCTTCTACAAGAACTTGCACTGCTATGTGCGCAGCCGTCTCAATGAGAAGTATGGCGACGCGGTTCAGCCGAAGTCCGGTCCTATCCGCGCCGACCTGCTGGGCAATATGTGGGCGCAGGACTGGGCCAACATTTATGACATCGTGGCCCCTAAGGGCATGAAGGGCTCGTCCTATTCGCTAGACAAGCTGCTGGTGCAAAAGAAGTATACGCCGGAAAAGATGGTCAGGACCGGCGAAGGCTTCTACACTTCCATTGGTCTGCCGCCTCTGCCCCAGACCTTCTGGGAGCGCTCGATGATTACCCGCCCGCGCGATCGCGAGGTTCTGTGCCACGCATCGGCCTGGGACCTCGATAACCGCGACGATATCCGTATTAAGATGTGTACGCAGGTCAATGGCGAGGACTTTTATACGGTCCACCACGAACTGGGGCATAACTATTATCAGCGCGCCTATAAGGATCAGCCCTTCCTGTTCAAGAACGGCGCCAATGATGGCTTCCACGAAGCCATCGGTGACTTTATCGGCCTGTCGTCGGTGACGCCGGTCTATCTCAACCAGATCGGTCTTCTGGACAAGGTGCCAGGCGAGGAAGAGGACATCCCCTACCTGCTGAAAATGGCCCTGCAAAAGGTTGCCTTCCTGCCGTTTGGCCTGATGGTCGATCGCTGGCGCTGGGAAGTCTATTCCGGCAAGATCACCCCGGCACAGTACAATACGCGCTGGTGGGAGTTGGTGCAGCAGTATCAGGGCCTTGTGCCACCGGGCGTGCGTCCGACCGACGCCTTTGATCCGGGGGCCAAGTATCACGTGCCGGGTAATGTACCCTATACGCGCTACTTCCTGGCCCATATCTATCAGTTTCAGTTCCAGCAGGCCGCCTGCGATCAGATCGGTTGGAAAGGTCCGCTCCACCGCTGCTCGATCTATGGCCATAAGGAGGTCGGCCAGAAGCTAAACGCCATGCTGGAGATGGGTCAGTCGAAGCCGTGGCCGGAAGCCATGGCGGCCTTTACGGGCCAGCGCGAAGGCGATGCCTCAGCGGTGGCGGCCTATTTCAAGCCGCTCAATGAGTGGTTGGTCAAGCAAAACGCCGGGCAAAACTGCGGGTGGTGATCGAGCCTCCTCCCTGTGCCGAAAGCATGGGGAGGAGTCGTCCGGCTACGCCAGCTTGATCTCTCGCAGGCGTTGCTGGAGGAAGTCGTGGGCCGTGATCGACTGACCGGCATACTGGTCCGGGCGGTCTTCGGAGATGCAGCCTGGCAGGGTCTCGATCAGGTAGGGACTCTCAAAGTGCAGGAAGAACGGCATCGAATAGCGTGAGAAGCCCTTGCGCGCTTCGGCCGGATTGACCACGCGATGGATGGTCGACGGCAGGACGTGGTTGGTCAGGCGCGACAGCATATCGCCAATATTGATGACAATGGCCCCCGGTGGGGGCGTAATGGGCAGCCACGAGCCGTCACGATCCAGCAGTTGCAGACCGGGTTCTTCGGCCCCCATTAGAAGCGTGATGGCGTTGATGTCGCCGTGCGCCCCTGCGCGTACCGATGCGCCCGCCTCGGTCACCGGCGGATAGTGCAGCATACGCAGGATGGAATTACCGTACTTCACCTTGTCATCGAAGAAATCCGGCGCGAGTTTGAGGTGGATGGCGATGGCCTTCAGCACCTTTTTGCCGAGCCCGTCCATCTCGGCATAAAGCGTCTGGAATGTCGGCTTGAAGTCCGCCACTTCGACGGGCCACACATTATCGGCCATATGGTCGCGATAGGGGTGATCGGCCGGCAGGTCACGTCCGAC
The DNA here is from genome assembly GCF_000175215.2 of Asticcacaulis excentricus CB 48. Taxonomy (NCBI): domain Bacteria; kingdom Pseudomonadati; phylum Pseudomonadota; class Alphaproteobacteria; order Caulobacterales; family Caulobacteraceae; genus Asticcacaulis; species Asticcacaulis excentricus. Next base: position 427,770 of record NC_014816.1, read on the forward strand.
ATGCCAGAATTCCTTCAGATCATGCGCCTTATAGCCCTTGGCTGTTTCGATACCAAAGGCGGTATAGCCACGCTGACCGCCGCCGCTGCGGCCATCATACTGCAACTTGGATTCGACCGGCAGATCAAAGAAGTCTTTGGTCAGGGCGTACGCCTTATCGACCAGCCCCTTGTCAAGACCGGCGCCGTTCGGCTCAAACAGGCCCGACAGCACCGCAAACCCGTAGCGCTCAAACGACGCGCCCAGCTTCTGCGCAAAGGCGTCCACATCGCTGTCGTATAGCGACAGCGGCACGGGCTCGATGGACGGGGCGGTGGATAGAGGGGCGGAATCGTAAAGCGCGGTGGGCGACGACATCATGCGGGGGGCCTTTGGTCTTTGCAGATGAAACGTTTAATATCAGCCCTTATGACGTTTGCGTGTCACCGACGCAAGCGGCCTGATGCCGCATCGACGGGCAGGGACGCGGCGGCCATAACAAAGGTGTGCCCTCGTTATGCGAATAACTTTATCACAGTCGGCGCTTCATATACACTCTCAGGCGATTTTTCGATTGCGCCGGTCGCTCAGGTGTCGTTTTGATGCCGTGAAGCGATTCTATGCTTAATCGTGGTGTTTAAATCGGGTCCGGCGGCAAGGTGGGCAGGTCCATTCAGAGTCTAGGTCGTATGCTGGCGGCGGGGATAGTAGCCCTGACGATGCTTTGGTGCGCGCCGTTGTCCGCTCAGATTGTGCCGCCGCCTCCGGCCGATGCCGAGCCGCTCTCCGCAATCGATCCGGCCCTGCAACCCGTCAATTCGACCAAGGCCCTGAGTGCCTCGGAACAGTCGGTGGTGCGGGTTCTTGTCGTCTATCGCGGCTATGGCGGCGTGCCGCTCGATTCCGTCGGCATGGGGTCGGGCTTTGTGGTGGCACCGGGCTATATCGTCACCAATTACCACGTCATTGAAACGCCGCCCGAAGCGACCTCGGCCGAGATCTATATCGTGCCCCATAAGGGCACAGGGGCCGCCTATCAGCAGGTGACGCTGGTTAAGCCGTGGCTGGAAGGCGATCTGGCGCTTTTGCGCGCTGAAGGGCTGAAAATCCCACCGCTCAAACTGTCCCTGGTGCCGCAAAAAAACCAGCGCATCGTGACCATGGGCTATCCGGGCATCACCGACCGCCTACTGAAACGGGGCGGCACTGAGCTACTGGAGCCCGCCGACGCCTATGTGACGCAAGGCTCCATAGCCCTGTTTGCCTCAACCAATCCGGACGGCTCGCGCGTCGACACCTTGTTCCACACGGCGCCCATCAATCCCGGCAATTCCGGTGGGCCTTTAATGGACGAATGCGGGCAGGTGGTCGGTGTTAACACCTGGTCGGCAGTGTCCACCCTGTCGGAAACCGGCGACATGGACGTCCCGGCGGGGCAATATGTGGCGACTCACGTGTCGGCGCTTTACACCTTCCTGCAATCGACCGGTGTGGCAGTGCAGACCACCTCTGAACCCTGCTTCGCCAAGTCGGAAGACGAGATCATAAAGGACGATGGTCTGTCGCGCGCGCTGGCCGCCTATCGTGATGCGCAGGCCAAGCGTCTGGAAGAGCAGCGCAAAGCCGAGCAGATGAACGCCCTCATGGACCAGCTACAACTGGGCGTCTTGGTTCTTCTGTCGTTGCTGGTTGTAGTGCTGATCGCGCTGATCATCCGCCGCCGCCATCCGCCAAAGCCGAAAACACCGCATACCGAGGCGGAGTTACCGCACGCCGAGGCGCATCCGCACAAGGCCAAAGCCGAAAAGGTACATCATAAGCATCCCTTCCCGTGGGGCTGGATCGCGTTGGCCGTGTTTGTGGTGCTTATCGCTGCCGCCTTCGTCCTGCGCGAAAGTCCGGTCGTACAGAAGATGTCGCAAAAGGCCGAAGTCGCTGCCGCCAAGGTCGGTCCGGTACGCCTAACCTGCGATGTTGACCTAAAGGCCTCGCCCAAGCCGCTGGCGGGCGTGGGGCCCACGGATTTTGAATTTGATGCGGCCCATGCCTGCGTCAATGGCCGAACACCTTACGAAGTGCAGTCCAATAGCACTCTGCTACGATTTACCGTGTCTGACTCTGAACCCACGGCAGCAAGGCTTGAGTTGTCACGGGACGGCTTAACGTTCAAACGCAGCGACTATCGCCTGACGCCCGAACAGCACCGAGACTATGTCGCTCAACGGGCGGCGCTGGGGTCGCTGCGCTGCGCTTCGGATAAGGATACGGGGCAAGCCGAGGCGCTGAAAGACAACATGCGCAAGGTGCGGCAACTGGCGCAATCCTTTCTCACCTTCGCGCCCGAGACCGAAACCGTGTGGAAGTGCCGCAAGGTCCCCGAACCAGCCGCACCAAAGCCTTGATCCGGGCTACCTTTACGGAATTCTTATAAGCTCGCGCCGGAAATTAATCCGATTTGTGGCCAATCCTTATTTCCCGAATATTGGCTGTTTATGGGCTTCATCCTAGGTTCATGCGAAAGCGGCTAATTGAACACAACGGCGTTCGTCGCCGCAACGCACAGCATACTGGAGAGACAACTATGCGGAATAAGGCTCTGATCGCCCTGGCTGGGGTCGCATTGATGACCGCCGCCTGCACCACCACCGACCCGGTCACCGGTGAAGTCGTCCGCGACAACACCAAGACCAACGCAATTATCGGGGCCGCCGTCGGCGCAGGCCTGGGTTACGCCACCAACACCAACAAGGGTGAGCAGGGCCGCAAGAACGCCGTCATCGGGGCCGGTATCGGCGCTCTGGCTGGCGCGGCTGTCGGGCAATATATGGACAAGCAGCAGGCCGAGCTGCGCCGCGAGCTGGCCGGGACGAATGTCACGGTGACGCGCAACGGCGACAACATCATCCTCAATATGCCGTCGGATGTGACCTTTGGCTCTGGCAGCGCCTCGATCGATGCCAGCTTCTACCCGGTGCTGAACGACGTGGCGTCGATCCTGAATAAGTACCCGTCCACGTATGTCGATATTGTCGGTCACGCCGACTCGACCGGCTCGGACGCTATCAATGAACCACTGTCGGAAGACCGCGCCAATTCAACGGCGGCCTACCTGACCAGCCGTGGCGTCGTCAACCAGCGCCTGTTCGTCGCTGGCATGGGCTCGCGCCAGCCGATTGCCTCGAACGCTACGCCGGAGGGGCGCGCCAAGAACCGCCGTGTGGAGATTACGTTACGCCCGGTGCAAGAATAGAATTCGTTAACGCTTTTTAGTAGCGGTATCGCAACCGCTCTGAAATAAGCTGGCGGCATGAAACCCTCGTGCCGCCTTTTACCTGTCACTCGTGTCGCCCTGATGGGCGCGCAGATGGACGTGGTAACACCTGATACGGTCATGGACTTTATCGCGGGCACGCGCGGGCGGCAGACCATCATCGCCAATCACAATTTGCATAGCCTCTATCTCTTCCAGAAATGTGCCGATATGCGCCGCTTCTATGCGCAGGCCGACTTGATCGAGATGGATTCAACGCCACTGATCCTGTGGGGGAAGCTGGTGGGGCATGAGATGAGCCGCGCCAATCGCTGCACTTATCTCGACTTCCGCGAAGACTTCTGGTCGCGCGCCGCCGAAGAAGGCTGGCGCGTGTTCCACGTCGGTGGGGCGCCCGAACATAACCAGCTCTCAAAAGACGCTATTTTACGCCGTCACCCCCGCGTGAAACTTGAGGTGCGAAGCGGCTATTTCGACGTCAATGGTCCAGAGAACGACGTCCTGCTTAAGGACATCGCCGCCCATAGGCCGGACGTGCTTCTTGTGGGTATGGGAATGCCGCGTCAGGAGCTCTGGATTCTCAATGCACTCGACCGTCTGCCCCCGTGCGCCATCCTTCCGGTAGGCGCGGCATTCGACTATGAAGCCGGTGTGATGAATACGCCGCCACGCTGGGCCGGGCAATGGGGCATTGAGTGGCTGGTGCGCTTCCTCTACGAACCGAAACGCCTGTTCACCCGCTATTTCATCGAACCGTGGACGCTGATCCCCTTCGTCATGGCCGACCTGCTCGCTCGTCGCCGTGCGCCCGTTAACCAATATGAAAGCGGCGCGCGCCAAAATCTCTGACTGACGCTGCAATAGCGTGAGGGTGTGTCATGAGTGACCTTTTGCGAGAGTTTTCCCCGATCGGGGACCCGGTTCAGGGTAAGGTGGTGCTGATTACTGGCGGGACGGGCAGTTTCGGGCGAAAGCTCGTAGACACGCTACTTGGCCGCTACGACCCTCGCAAAGTGATCATCTTCTCGCGAGACGAATTGAAGCAGTATGAGATGCGTCAGGCGCTGGAAGAACGCTATGACGCGGACAAGCTGTCAAAGCTGCGCTTTTTCCTCGGCGATGTGCGCGACCGGCAGCGGCTGGAGCTGGCCTTCCGAGGCGTCGACGTGGTTGTGCACGCCGCTGCGCTGAAGCAGGTGCCGGCGGCCGAGTATAACCCTTCCGAATGCATCGCGACCAATGTCAACGGCGCGGAAAACGTCGTCTGGGCGTGCTTACAACAGCGCGTGCAGCGGGTGGTGGCGCTTTCCACCGATAAGGCGTGTTCGCCGATCAACCTCTATGGTGCGACCAAGCTGGCGTCGGACAAGATTTTCGTCGCTGCCAACAACCTGTCCGGTGACATCGGCACGCGCTTCTGCGTGGTGCGATACGGCAATGTCGTTGGCTCACGCGGGTCGGTGGTGCCCTACTTCAACCGCCTTCTGGCGCAGGGCGCGACCGAACTGCCCATTACCGATATGCGCATGACACGCTTCTGGATTTCGCTGCATCAGGGCGTCGATTTCGTCCTGTCGTGCCTTGAGACCACGCGCGGCGGCGAAATCTTCGTGCCTAAGATTCCGGCCACCACGGTGTGTGACCTGGCCACTGCCATGGCCCCGCAGGCCGGCCATAAGGTGATCGGTATCCGTCCGGGTGAAAAGCTGCACGAGATCATGATTTCCGCTGACGATTCGCGCTCGACCTGGGAATTGCCGGACCGTTACTTCATTGAGCCGGAATTCGTCGAATACGCCCGCACGCCCACCAGCACCACCGGTGCAACCAAGGTCGACGAGGGCTTTGCCTATTCCAGCGATATCAACCCCGAACGCCTTGATGTCGAGGGTATTCGCGACCTGATGAAGGCCTATCTCGCGTGACGGCCACCCCGTTCCTACCCTACGGACGGCAGTCCATCGCCGACAGTGATATAGAGGCGGTGGTTGAGGCCCTGCGTTCGGATTACCTGACCACTGGGCCAATGGTCGAACGCTTCGAACGCGAACTGGCGGCCACCGTTGGGGCGAAAGAGGCTGTGGTCGTCGCCAACGGTACGGCGGCTCTGCACCTGTGTATGCTGGCGCAGGATCTGACGCCCAGCGATGTCGTCATCGTGCCGTCGATTACCTTTGCCGCCTCTGCCAACTGTGTGGCCTATTGCGGGGCACAGGTCGTCTTTGCCGACGTTGATCCGCTAACGGGTCTGATCACCGACGAGACCTTTGAGGATGCCCTGTCCCTGATCGGTCCGCAAAAGCGCTTTGCCGGGGTCATCCCCGTGCACTATGCCGGGCGTCCGGTCGATATCAGCCGTATCTCCGCTGTGGCGCGTGCGCGCGGGGCCTTTGTCATCGAAGACGCCTGCCATGCGCTGGGCAGCACAGGGCCTCAAGGCCCTATCGGGGCCTGCGCGGCATCGGACATGGCCAACTTCTCCTTTCATCCGGTCAAGACCCTGACCACCGGCGAAGGCGGAGCCATCAGCACCAATGACCTTGAACGGGCGCGCCGTCTGCGCCTGTTGCGTAGCCACGGGATTGAGCGCGACCCGGCCCGCTTTGTAGGTCTCGGCTATGGCGACGGCGACGAAAATGGCGCGTGGGTTTATGAGATGCAGGTGTTGGGGTTCAACTACCGTCTGCCTGACATCAATTGCGCGCTTGGCGTGGCACAACTCAAGCGGTTGCCGGAGTTTATTAAGCGGCGAAAGGCGCTGGTAGCGGCCTATCAAGCTGAGTTGGCACAAAGCAACCTGCCCGTGTCGTGGATGGCTCCGGCCGCGGGCGATGATCCGGTGTTTCACCTGTTTGCCCCCGGCATCGACTTTGCGGCCGTGGGCAAGACCCGCGCCGAGGTGATGGCAGGCTTACGCGAACGCGGTATTGGCACACAGGTCCACTATATCCCCGTGCACCGTCAGCCTTACTGGCAAACACGGCAACTGAGCCCGCGCGCCCTGCCGGGTGCCGATGCTTTCTACCGCTCGACCCTGTCGCTGCCACTTTATCCCGACATGGCCGATGGCGACCCGGCGCGCGTCGTCGAGGCGTTGAAAGAGGTGCTGGCATGACCCCCGAAATCCGCATTTCCGGCCGCAAGATCGGTACGGCTCACAGCCCCTATATCATTTGCGAACTGTCGGGGAACCATAATGGCTCGCTCGAACGCGCGCTGGCGCTGGTCGATGCCGCCGCCGATACGGGCTGCGACGCCATCAAGCTCCAGACCTATACCGCCGACACCATCACGCTGAAATCCGACCGTCCGGAGTTTCAGTTGAAGGGCGGCCTGTGGGACGGTTATTCGCTCTATGACCTCTATGAGGAAGCGCATACGCCCTGGGACTGGCACCCGGCTTTGTTTGAGCGGGCGGCCAAACGCGGCGTGACGATGTTTTCGTCGCCCTTTGACGATACGGCGGTCGATTTTCTCAATGATCTGGGTGCACCGGCCTTCAAGATCGCCTCGTTTGAGTTGATCGACCTGCCGCTGGTCGCCTATGCCGCCTCAAAGGGCAAGCCGCTGATTATGTCTACGGGAATGGCCAATCTGTCCGAAATCGAAGCGGCAGTGGCTACGGCGCGCCAGTACGGCACCGGCGAGATCGTGCTTTTGCATTGCGTCAGTGAATACCCAGCCGACATCCGCGATGCCAATGTGCGCGTCGTCCCGGATCTGGGGGCGAAGTTCGGCTGCCCGTCGGGCCTCAGCGACCATACGTTCGGCACGGCGGCTTCGGTGGCCGCGATTGCGGTCGGCGGCTGCGTCATCGAAAAGCACTTCACGCTGGCGCGCGCCGATGGCGGGCCAGATTCGGGCTTTTCGCTTGAACCGGCGGAATTTACCGCACTGGTGAAGGACTGCAAGGACGCCTGGGCGGCACTGGGGCACATCCATTACGACACTTTGGGCTCTGAGCGCGGCTCCAAGACCTTCCGTCGCTCTCTCTATGTCGTTGAGGACGTCAAGGCGGGCGATATATTCACCAAAGCCAGTGTGCGCTCGGTACGTCCTGGGCTGGGGCTGCCGCCCGCGCGCCTGTGGGACGTGCTGGGCAAAAAGGCGATCCGGGACATTGCACGCGGCGAACCGCTCAGCGACGATATGGTGGGCTAATCGGTCTATCGGGCGTCCCAGTCGCGAATAGGGCTCAGTCGGCGCTCATTGATCAGTTTCAGCAACTCCGCTGCTGCCATCGCGTCCGACAGGGCGCGGTGGTGATTTTTCAACTCAATGCCAAATTCACGCGACAACGGCCCTAGTCCGTAGGCCGCCAGCCCCGGAAAGTGCCGGCGCATCGACGCCACGGTACACATTTTGGGATAACGGAAGGGCCGTTCTAGCCGCCGGTACTCTGCCGACAGGAAACCGTAGTCGAAATTGACATTGTGGGCGACGAAGACCGTCCCTTTCAGAAATGCATCGAAATCGTCGGCGATGTCGGCAAAGCGGGGGGCGTCCCTGACCATTGCGTTGCTGATGCCGGTCAGTTCGGTGATAAAGGGCGGAATGCGGCGTTCGGGATTGATCAAGCTTTGCCAGGTGTCGATGATCTCGCCATTGCGGATCTTCACTGCGCCGATCTCGGTCACGCGCTCATTGGCCGACTGCCCGCCGGTGGTCTCGATATCGACCACCGTATAGACCTGATCCGGGTCGGGGTGGAAGGTAACGCGCAATATGCCCGCCTCAAATCCCGCCTGTCGCAGTAGGTTGAGCCGTGCCAGCTGGTGCCTGCGAACCTGATCGCCTTCGCCTTTGACCTCGATGAATCTGACGCCACACGGACCGATGAGCAGCAGGTCTGGAAAGCCGTCGCGCAAGCCTTGAAAATCGGCGCACAGGGCCGCCACTGTGTCGCGCACGGCCTTCGGCGGGGCGGCGCATAGAAAGTCATGCAGCAGCTTCTCTAAACCCGGCCACCAGCCGAAGATACCGTTCTCACGACCTTCGCGGCGGTTGAGGGTGTCGGCGATCAGGGGCCAGCCGACGCCCGTTTCCAATGCGGCCAGACGCTCTTCAACGACCAACGGGAACAAGGTGGCGAAGCGATTGTCTTTCAGCGCCTGCGGCATCCAGTCGAATTCCGAGGCCAGCGACCCCGGCTGCTCAAACAGTTCGTTCCAGAATAGCAGGCCAAACAGGGCTGGCCACAGGCCGTTTTCAACGTGGTGTGCCGTCCAGCCCTTTGTCTCGTAATGGCGGATGGCCGCCAGTTCCGGCAGGCTGCGATAGAGGTCATCGGCGCCGATCTCTTCGCCCTCGCGCAGCAGGTCGGTAAACGCACTCGTGCGTTTCTTGCCGAACTTGCGACGGTAGAAGTCGTCGGCGAACAGAAAGGCCTCATCGTGCGCCGGGGAGTCGAGCATGGACTCCAGCAGGCCCAGCACGCGCTCTGTCTCGCCCCGCCCGTGCAACAGTCGGATGGTGCGTTCCTGACTCTCGAACAGGCCCGATTGTGCGTAAAAACCGATGGCCTGATCCGTGTCCTTCTGCCGCTCGAAAAAGCGCCCCAGATCGTGCATCAGCCGGTCGCGCAGACCGTCAACAAACGGCGTGGCGGGGGCGGGAAGAGTGTCGGCACGCTCCGCCAGTCGCTGATAGTCCTCTGGCGCCGCCCCCTTCAAGGACCGTAGCGCCTGCGTATAGGCATGGCCGCCCAATGCCTCCTCGCGGCTGACGAAGCGCGCCTGATAGGCCGTCTGACCGCGCACCGAGACGACGCCCAGATCCCGTAGGGTAAAGGCCGTCAGATTGTCGCTCAGCTTGCCAAAATAGAGGTAGAGCAGGAAGCCCACTGTCTCCCGATGCCCCGGCACCCAGGTGGTGTGCGAAAAACTGGCGGCGAAATCCTCGAACGGCAGGTTCGCTTCGACTGCCCGCGCCACCTGCGCCTTCGACCACTGGCGCGCTAGGGCGATGTCGTTTTCGCGCGCCATCTGCTCCAGCACGGGCCGTGTCAGGGTATCGAGCCATGACCTGTAATCTTCGGCAGAGGCGCGGCGCGCGAACCCGGCTTCGGCCAGTTCCTCCAGCCGCCACTCGATCTCGCCGATCTCGGTATAGACGAGATCAGCGGCCGTAAACACCGGACGTTTGCGGTTCGACATGCGAATAAACAGGCACTGGGCTTCAAGGCTCAGACCCGCAAAGTCTGTAATGAAGGTATGCTCGGTCTCACCCAGTACGCTGGCATAGACCTCGCGCACAAAGGCCAGCATCTCGCTGAAGTGTGCGTGGTAATAGGTCGGCGGCAGGGCAGGAAAACGCGACATAATCGACCTCTGGCGTGTCGATATGTTCTTTATATGTTCTCTGCGCGCGATGCAAGTTCGACCGACGCTACTTCTTGCCCATCATATCCATGATGTTGAGGATGGCCGGACCGAGGATCACGACGAAAAGAACCGGCAGGAAGAACACGATCATCGGCACGGTCAGCTGAGCGGGCAGGGCGGCCGCCTTCTTTTCCGCTGCGGACAGACGCAGTTCGCGGTTTTCCTTGGCCATGACGCGCAGGGCCGTGCCGAGCGGTGTGCCGTATTTTTCGGCCTGAATCATCGCCGTACAGACCGACTTGATCCCTGGATAGTTTGTGCGGCGCGCCAGGCCCTCATAGGCCATGCGGCGCTCAGGCAGATAGGAAAGTTCGGCCACCAGCAGTGACAGTTCTTCAGCCAGTTCGATGGAGGCCGAGCCGATTTCCTGCGACACCTTTTGCAGGGCGGCTTCGATCGACATACCCGCTTCCACACAAATCAGCAGCAGGTCTAGCGCATCAGGAAAGGCGGTAACGATGGAGGCGCGGCGCTTGGATGCGGCGTTACTGATGTAGATGTTCGGGGCGTAGTAGCCGGCGACAAACATGGCGACGCAGATCAGGATCTTGATGTTCGGCGGCTGTCCGAAATCGTTGACCACATAGATGTAGAAGGTCGAAAGCGCTCCCATGACGAAGGGCATCAGGAAGCGGAAGAAATAGAAGGTGGTAATGGGTTTGGGCCCGCGGAAACCAGCCATGGCCAGCTTGTCCACCACCTTGGGGTCTTCGAGCAGGGTCTTCAGATTCAGGCGATCGACGATCCGCTTGTAAAGGCTCTCGTCGGTCTGGCGCAGACCGCTGTTGCTGGCTTGAACCATGGATTGACGTGACTGACGACGCAGTTCTTCGCGTCGTTGCGCTACGGCCTTCATCCGCTTGTCCAACTGCTCCCCCGACAGGGATGAGCGCAGCAGGGTCAGAACCGCCAAAAAGGCCAGTATGGCGACCACAAGGGCAATCAGATTGGCCGGCTGCATCAGGGTGAAGGCCAGCTCTTTCATGCCTTTGCTTCCCAGTTACATTCGGTTTTTGCAAAGCGGGGCGGCGTTTTCATCGGAAATCATCCCGCTCTAAAATTTGAAGTTGATCATTTTGCGCATCATGAAGATGCCGCACAACATCCAAACCGCTCCGCCCAGCAGCATGAAATTGCCGCGCGGGTCGGTTAGCAACGGCCCCATATAGCCAGGGTTGGTGATATAGATCATGATGCCCACCCCTGGCGGCAGGACCCCGATGATGGAGGCCGAAGCGATGGCTTCGGACGACAGGGCCTTAATCTTCTCGCGCATCATACGCCGTGAGCGCAGCACGTGCGAGAGGTTGCCAAGCGCTTCGGCAAGGTTTCCCCCGGTCTTTTGCTGGATGGCAATGACAATGGTGAAAAAACGCAGTTCCGGTGTCGGCATCCGCTCGCACATCTTTTCGAGCGACATATCGAGTCCCATGCCGATGGAGATGTTTTCGTTCAGACGTTGAAACTCCGGGCCCAGAGGTGCCGGCAGTTCCTTTGCGATGATCTTCAGGCCGTCATGTACGGGCAGGCCGGACTTGATGCCGCGCACCAGAATGTCGATCGCATCGGCGAAATTGGCGGTGAATTTGGTCGTGCGGCGCTTAGCCAGGAACGATAGCCACCAGCGCGGCGCGCCGTAGCCAAAGGCAAAACCCGCACCCAGAGCCGCCAGAGGGATGCGGCTGACGACAAGGACGATCACCGCGGCGGCTATGCCCAGGGCCACTGACCATATCCAGAAGGTTTTTACATTGGGGGTAAGGCCCGCGTGCTGCAAACGTGCCGTCAGTGACAGGCGCGCCTTGCGTTCGCGTTGCTCTGACTCTTTGAGTTGCAGCAAAATCTGCTTGCGACGCTCCTCAGGTGTGCGGTTTGCAGCGGTGCGCTGGCTCTTGCGCTTGGCAGCCGTGGTGGCACCCATCCCAATGGCCTGAGCGCGTTTCGCCGCGACCTCAGAGGCCCCGCCACTGGTCAGGACGAAACCGACCGAAGCGAGGATGACGAAGCTCAGAAAAGCGATGAGGATGATCATCATGGTCGGTCACCCGCGCAGGCCGGAAGAACCGTATTATTCGGCTGCATCGAGCGCCTCCGCTAGTTCGCGCTCCAGACCGTAATAACGTGCACGGTCCCAGAAGCGCGGACGACCAATGCCGGTCGAGCGGTGGCGGCCTATGATCTTGCCTTCCTTATTCTCGCCCTCGATCTCATAAAGGAAGAGGTCCTGCGTGATGATGACGTCGCCTTCAAGGCCGAGAACTTCGGTGATGTGGGTGATGCGGCGCGAACCGTCGCGTAGACGGGCCGCCTGAACGATGATGTCCACCGACCCCACGATCATTTCGCGGATCGTGCGCGACGGCAAACCATAACCGCCCATTGTGATCATCGATTCCAGACGCGAGATGGCTTCGCGAGGGCTGTTGGCGTGCAGAGTGCCCATCGAGCCGTCGTGGCCAGTGTTCATGGCCTGTAGGAGGTCGAAGGCCTCCGGGCCGCGCACTTCGCCGACGATGATGCGCTCGGGTCGCATCCGCAGACAGTTCTTGACCAGATCACGCATGGTGATCGCGCCTTGACCTTCGAGGTTGGGCGGGCGGGTTTCCAGACGCACCACGTGTGGCTGCTGAAGTTGCAGTTCGGCGGCGTCCTCGCAGGTGATGACGCGCTCGGTCGGGTCGATAAAGGCCGTCATCGTGTTGAGCAGCGTCGTCTTGCCCGAGCCCGTACCGCCGGAGATCAGCACGTTACAGCGCGACGCCCCGATGACACCCAGTACACGTGCCCCTTCCGGACTGATGGAGCCGAACTCCACCAGATTGCGCATGGTTAGCTTGTCTTTCTTGAACTTCCGGATGGTAAGCGTCGGGCCATCGAGCGCCAAAGGCGGCGCGATGACGTTAACGCGCGAACCGTCCGGTAGACGGGCGTCACAGATGGGTGAACTTTCATCGACGCGACGCCCGACCTGTGACACGATGCGCTGACAGATATTCATGAGCTGCGCATTGTCGCGGAAGCGCACATTGGTCAGTTGTACCTTGCCCGAGACTTCTATGAAGACGCGGCCCGCACCATTGACCATGATGTCGGCAATGTCGTCGCGCGCCAACAGCGGCTCCAGTGGCCCGTAACCCAGAACGTCGTTGATAATGTCCTGAACGAGCGCATCCTGCTCGGCGTTGGACATGGAGACATTCTTGATCGTCACCAGTTCCGAGACGATGTCGCGGATTTCTTCTGCAGCCGCTTTCTGATCCAGTTGCGCCAGCTGCGACAGGTCGATGGTGTTTAAAAGCGCGTTGAAGATCGCTGTCTTGGTGGCGTGGTAGTAGTCCGACTGCTCGCGCACGATCTCGGTGACCGTCTGCGCCTTGTGCATCTGGTCGAGACCGGCCGCCATCTTGCCCGCCTTGGGGGCTGGCTTGTCTGTAGTACGGCGATCTTCGGCCGAGGGCGACGTCTCAGCGACGCCCTGCGGACGCGTAGCGATATCCCCGCCAGGCTTGGTCGGAGGCGGTGCACCCTTTATATCCTTGGGTTTTTCGGCAGACGCATTAGCTCCGCTCAGCGCCTGCGGGCGCATCTGCGCGGCGGCCTGAGCGCCCGGTGACGGTGCGGCCGCGCGCGCGGCGCCGAAACCGGCGGGCTTACCCGATGTATCGGTGGGGCGCTTTCCGAACACCTATGGGCCTCACTTCTTCTTCGGGAAGAATTTCCCGATCAGAGACGTTGATGCCGGCTTTTTCTTCGTTTCCGGCGTCCGGCCCGTAATGGTAGCGGTAAGCGCCAGAAGCGCTTCGTGCGCCTTGGAGGCGGGCGCGCATTCGGCGATCATCTGACCGTTATTGGCGGCCTGGCCGAAGGTCTTGGCATCGAAGCTGATGGTGCAGGCCGGGGCAACCCCTAGGGCTGCCGTGAAATCCTTGACCGGGATTTCCGGACGCCCCGGCATATCGATCTGATTGAGGACGATGTGCGGCGGATTGTCGTTCGGGCGGAAAGATTTCAGCAGTTCAATCAGGTTCTTGGCATTGCGTAGGCTGGCAAGGTCCGGCGTGGCGACGATCACCACCTCATCGGCAGCGATAAGACATTTTTTCAACCACGGCGTCCAAATGTGCGGGAGATCCATGACAATGAATGGCGCGACCGAGCGCACCTTGCGCGTTACTTCCTCAAAGGCGTGCTCATCGGCCAGATAGTCCTGATCGAGCGAGGCCGGGGCCGAAAACAGCGACAGACGCTCGGTGCAGCGCGTAAGCATCCGGTCCAGCAGTACCTGATCGAGACGTTCAGGCTCATTCAGCGCATCCGCCATGCCTTGGAGCGGGTCCTGATTGAAGTCGAGACCGGCGGTTCCGAACGGCAGATCATAGTCGGCAATGACCGTATTGGCCTGCATGACTTCTGACAGGCTGTGGGCAAAATTATGCGCCAGCACGGACGAGCCTGCGCCGCCGCGTGCGCCCATAAAGGCAATGGCCCGACCGACGAATGGCGTTTCCGGATCGTTGAACAGGGTGGCGATTGACTTGATCAGTTGCAGCGGCTTAACGGGTGCCACCATGTATTCTGACACGCCCTGACGGATCAGTTCGCGATACAGCGAAATGTCGTTGTGCGCTCCGATCACCACCACCTTGGTATTGGTATCACACACCTCGGCCAGACGGCCAAGCTGATCCAGCAGGCCATGCGCGGCCTCGCTCGATTCCACGATCAGCAGCGACGGGGTCGGTTCTTGCTGGTAGACCGCGATGGCCTCGTCTATGCCGCCGCGGCGGACCAGCGACTGGGCGCGCGCCATGCGGCGATCGAGAGCCGCCGTGTCGCAGGCCTGAAGCGTGGTGTCGTTTTTCGGGAAGAAGTGGATGCCTATGCGTGGAATGGACACTGCGCCCAGATCATCCGTGGGTTCGATAGCCGTAAAGCTAGCCGCCGTCAGGGCCTGACGGGGCAGGCCGGGCTCAGGCGTCAGCGGTTGCAGATCCGCGTCAGGCAGGTCGTCGAACGGATCACCCAGATCAAGAGGGTGTGCCGCTTCGTAGTTTTGTGTGAAGCTATCGTCAGCATCGTCGAAGCTGTCGAATGGATCGTTATGTCTGGCGGGGGATGACATAGGTGGGCTCACTTGATGACCTGGGAGACATTCCCCTTGGCAGCATCATCTCTGGCCGCCGAGGTAACCTCGCCCTTGCGATATTTGTCGATGATAACGGTTCGTCGGCCGGCGTCGCCGGGTGTCGCAGGCTGCGGCGCGGCGATATCGCGCGGATCGTCGATCTGCGCCGCCAGATTGGCGTTTATGGCGCAGCCCAGATTTTGCGGGGCTGCGTTGTGGCGCGTGGCCGCTAGGTTTTCCCATTCGAGATTACAGTCGTTGACCACAGCGCGGTATTCGCGCGTGATCAGGCTGACCACGTCTGCGGGCTGGCCTTCGGCGGTCGTTTGCGACACCGCGTGAACACTGACCTGATGGTCATTTAGGTAGGCGCGAATGGCGGCCCCAGCGCGCAGAGCGTCGGGTGTATTGGCGGTCAGGATGGTCATGTCCAATGCCTCACCACCGTTCCAGCTGGCCTTGCGGGCCACCTGGTCGAGGGCGCGGCGTTGATTGTCGGACAGGCCGCTCTTGGGGTGGATCTTGAAATGCAGCGCATCGGTACGCGACTCGGCCTGAAGGGGATATTGGTCGAGCGGTGTCGGCGCATGAGCCTGAAGCTTGGGCGGTGCGTCAGTGGCGCAGGCCGACAACAGGGATGCGCCCAGAAGCAGCGCGGTGAATTCGAAGGGGGCCGGGCGGTTCATGGTCATGTCGCAGGTTCCTATTCGATCACATAGCCGATGGGGGCCTGATAGCTGCCGGCCAGAGGCGGCGCTTCGGCGACTTCGCCACGCTTGGCGCGCACGGATTTGTTCAGGCGTCCGAGGAAGACGGACTCGAGGTCGGAGGCGACCTGGAAGTTGTCGGCCGGGGTTTGGAAGGCGTCTGGCGACTTGGCCGAAATGATATAGGGGGTGACGATGACCACCATTTCTGTTTGCTCATCAAGGAAGTCACGAGAGCGGAACAGAGCCCCCAGAACCGGGATGGTCGTCATCCCGGGCAGGGCGTCGATGCTCTGCTTGTACTTAGATTGCAGCAGCCCGGCGATCATAAGCGAACCTCCCGACGGCAGTTCGACCGTGGTTTCGGCGCGACGCACCGACAAGCCAGGAATGGTGAAGGTATCATCGAGCGAGAAGGAACCGGTATTTACGATTTCAGAAACCTCGGTCGAAAGCTTCAGCGAGATGGTGCCGTTGGACAGTACCACCGGCGTAAAGCCGAGCCCGACGCCATAGGTCTTGAATTCGACGGTGACACGGCCCTGCGTATCCTTGGCTACCGGAACAGGGAATTCACCGCCCGCAAGGAACTTGGCCGACTCACCCGATACGGCGGCCAGATTGGGCTCAGCTAGAGTACGCACCAGCCCAACACGTTCAAAAGCCTGAAGCGAGGCCGACAGAAGTTTGTCGGCATAACCGATTTTCATGCCACCCAGAGCCTTGCCATTGGTGCCGTAGGTGGGCGCGTTCTGAAGGGCGTACTGGACCTCTCCGGTCTGACCGGACAGGCCGTTGAAGTTAAAGCCCATCTGCTTAATCGAGGATTTCTGAACCTCGACGATCCGCACCTTGAGGCTGACCTGATCCTTTCCTGCAACGGATAGCATGTTGATGATGTTTTCCGGCTTTTCGGCGAAGGCCACCGACAGGCGCTGGATGGCTTCGGACTCGCTGGCGTTCGCTACCACACCCGATAGGATGACATAGCCATTGACGCTCTGCACCTGCACATCCGATTGCGGATAGAGCTTTTGTACCGTATCGGACAGCTGATCGGTGGAGACGCCCACGCGAATCTGCAGGTTCAGGATCTGACGGCCGGTCGCATCAAAGAAGATGGCATCCGACTGACCGGCCGCGACGCCGAGGACGAAGATGCGGCGCGGCGTGCGCAGTACGGCGTCAGCCACAGCCGGGTTTGAGACGAAGACATCAGCGGCATCCACTGGCAGGTCAACCACGGCCGAGCGCCCCTTGGCCAGATTGAGCACCTGCGTGCGGGCACCGGAGGTCTGGGTCTGCACAGTCATGGGGCTGACCGGCGCGCTATAGGGTTTGGGGGCGGCCTCAACGCCGCTGACCGCCATACTACTCAACAGCAGGCCAGCGGCAAAAGCTGCAAGAAGGGGATAGGGCCGTGCCATATCAAAATGTCTCTTCATCGAAACTCTCATCGGGATACAGGCACGTCCGTGCCCTGACCGTTACGATAGACGACCACCTTGTTGCCGGTGCCAGTTGCGGAAGGACCGACGCGACCTGAGGGGCCGCCGACATCGGCATAGGAACGCAGCATCAGTGACAAAGGCCCCTGGGCCTTAGCCTGCGCTAGGGCTTCACCCTCCTCGGGACGAACCTCCAACGTGGCGGTGGCACCGATGACCGAGGGCTGATCGGATTTGGCCTCGACGGTTTGATCAACGGCCAAAACCTTGACGTTACGGAGGACCGGCTTAGCCACGTGCGTGGTCTGACCATTGGATTGAAGTTCTGTCGAAACCACGATATCGACCCGGTCGCCGGGGAGGATAAAACCACCCGCCGTGCTTTCGACCGTCACCGGCACGGCCATGGCGCGCATACCGGGGGCAAGCATGACGGCCATGAAACCACCTGCATCGGCGCGCACGACCTTGCGCGCCACGATCGGCTCATTGGCTAGCATTTCTTCGCGCACTACACCGCCGAGCACGGCGTCCATGCCGCGAGTCGGGTTCAGCGTCTTGTCAGCTACGTCGGCGACCTGAGCCGCACCGTTTTTTACCTTTTCCTCCAGGGCCTTATCTTCGGCAGACTTGGCTTCAGCCGGGGCAACGGGGGTCACCGGCTTGTCGGTAAAATAGGATTCGGTGATGCCGTCTTCTGGCCAGGCCTTCCAGGCCAGATCCGCCTCGGCGATGCGTTCGCCGACCTTCAGGTGACGCGCCGCAACCAGCACCTTGACCGTCGGCGCTTCGACCGCAACCTTTTGCGAGGCGTTGGCGTTGGACGCGCCATTGCCGCCGATCATCCCGCGCACGACCAGCGCCAGCAAAAGCGCTGCGACTGCGGCGATGCCGACTACGACAAAACGTGACGCCTTCATGGAGGTTCCCCTTCAAAGCCCCGGCGGCGTTCTGGCGCGCGCGGATAGCCAGTCAATTGGCAGTTACTTTGAATCTTGGCTTAACGGTGGTTAACGGGAGCCTAAGGAATGCTTATAGACGGGAGAATTTGTAAAAAACAAAGGGCTGAAGTGCCGTTGTTCTGTTTCACGCCCTACGCGGCGAGCGTGTTCAGAAGTGGCCAAAGGTCACTGTAAGGTATGGCCAGCAGCCCCCCCGCGCAAATGGCCACACCATAAGGTATGTCACCCTTGGGTTTAAGCAGGGTTTGCAACCATTGTGGAAGGGTCGGAAGATAAATTTGCAAGGTCTGGCGCGCTAACAGGAGCAGGAGGGTGAAGCCTCCGCCAACAAGTGCGGTATATACCAAGAAGGCGAGCACACCATCCGTATGAAACCACAGTGCCGTAGCTGCCAACAGTTTTGCATCGCCCCCACCTAGAACCTTAAAGGCAAAAGCCGCAAACCCTATAACGAGAATGCCGAGTCCAATTCCTACGTGAATGGCGAAGCCTACCGGCGTCAGGCCCATCAGCACGGCCGCAGGAAAAAACACTCCGGCTAAAATTAAACTTAGACGGTTCGGGATGGTCATTGAGCGTAGGTCGCTAACCGCCGCCCAGACTAGACAAGCCGGGTAGACGAGGCAGAAAAGGGCAGGGATCAACATAGTTCGGCACTTAATGACGGGTTGTGAGCTACCTAAATCTCAATTGAGTTAAGAAATGCTTTTAGAGGGTCGTGCACTGATTATTGGCGTAAAATGGTCAAGAGTGTGAACGTATCTAGCCGATAGCGGGCGTAAGTTTCGCCGAGATGAAGCTATACATGTTTTTGAAACTTTCCCCGTATGCCAGTATGGCTCCAGAGGCAGCTAGAAAAACCAAGGACGCTATGAGAGCATACTCGATGGCTGTTGCCCCAGATTTATCACTCAAAAATTCTCGAACGATCTGCATCGAAGGGCTCCTCTAAGGCAAAAAGGCCGCAGATTGTTATCTGCGGCCTCGGTCAGCAACAGCTAACGTGTTTTAGACTTAGCTTGCTTGAACAAGCTTGTCCGAAACGCCCTTGAAGGTGGCGTCGAGATTTTTGCCGAGGGCGCCGAGAGTCGTGATCAGCGCGACGGCGATCAGGGCGGCGATAAGGCCGTATTCGATAGCGGTAGCGCCCGATTCGTCGTTCGCAAAGTTCTTGATCAGGTTGGTCATGAGAGTCTCCATTAGAGTAGTATGCTAAGCAAGTGAGTTTAAGAATTCGGACCGGGGTGGTGAGTTGCTTGCCTCACTTGCTCCCGAACACGAATGCAGACTATCCGGTCACAATTAATATGAAGTAAATGATCCGAATTTTGAGAAAAAAAATCTATAGTTAATAAGTATTTACTGTAAATTTTTGTTAAGGTTAATTCTTGTACACGATATTAAATATTGAATTTTGGCCATAATTTTTTCCATTAATATTGTGTTTAGCATTTTTAAACATATCTTGTTTACTGGTGTTCGTAACCTGAAGCTCATATTCGTAAGGCAGGCTGGGGTTGCGCCAGGGGCACAACGGGTCCGGCTCTCTTGCAGACGGAGATAAAAAATGACGAAGCAGATAATTATGGCCGGATGTCTGGCCCTGACGGCTCTTCTGTCGGCCGGTGCGGCCGAGGCCGCAAGCAAGATCGTGGTCGAAAAAAACCACAGCACACGGGTGGTTTTGCCCGCCTCGGCCGGTTCGGTGATCGTCGGCAATCCCGAAGTGGCTGATGTGACCGTCGTCGATTCTCGCACTATATATATAATGGGGCGGGGTTTTGGCCGGTCCTCGGTGTCGGTCACCGATAGCGCCGGGCGCAATATCTTCGATGCCGACGTGATGGTTGGCACCCCGGTTGAGGGGGGCGTTACGGTTTATAAGGGTCTTAAACCTAGCACGATGATCTGTAGCCGCACCTGTATTGAGCAGACGGATGGGATGCAGTCAGCTAGTCCGACACCGGCCGCGCCGCCTTCCCCGGCGAGTTAATTCCCTCAGCTTAACCGCCTGTTGACTCACCCTCGTCTAGGATGAGGGGGATTTTACGTGGATGGGATCATCAGGGTGCGTATACGGCTGAAAAAACTCGGAAAGACCCCCCCCTGTCCGATGACGGGGTTGTGGCGCGATCGCAGGGGTGCAACGGCGGTGGAATTCGCCCTTATCGCCTTTCCTTTCTTTGGTTTGATCATGGGCTGTATCGAGCTGGCCATCGTGTTGTTTGCCGGCGTCTCCCTTGATCTGGCGACCGCTAAGGTGTCACGGGAGCTTCGCACGGGAACCTCCGGAAAGGCCACTACGTCTGCGATCTTCATCACCAAGGTGTGCAATGAAATGGCATGGATAGGCTCGGACTGTAAATCTAAGCTTCGCGTCGATGTCCGCACTTTCACCAATTTTCAGATGGTGAGCCAGGCCCCTGATGTCATAGTCGACGGTAAGTTTGTCAGCATGCAATATACGGTGGGCGGTAGCAGTCAGATACAACTGGTGCGAGCGTATTACCCCTGGCCGGTATTCTCGCCATTTCTGAAACCCGGTCTCGGTTCTCTGAGCAGCGGGGAGACCGTGCTCTCTTCAATCATCGTGTTCAAGAACGAGCCCTTCTGATGCTAAGACGTCTGCGCCAAACTCTTCATATCGGGCTCAGAGCCCGCAATGGCACGGCGGCGGTGGAATTTGCCCTGATCGCTCCCATCCTTATTGTCATCTACTGGGGTCTGGCGGATCTTAGCCTGGGCATTATGGCCAACCGTAAGACGGCGCATCTCGCGGCCACTATGGGGGATCTGGTCGCGCAATCGGAAAGCCTGACCCAAGCCAATGTAAGCGATATATTTGAGATCGGGACTAGTATTCTTGAGCCCTTTCCCGCGGGGACCAGTTTACAGATGCGGATTTCGAGCGTGACGCGCAATAAGACCACAGGTGTCATTGCCGCTGACTGGACGCCGGCGCCGAGCAAAAACTGGAAAGGGACGACAACCGTTGATACCAAAGGCCTGACTACCGATCAGCTGCCGGCCGGTGAAACCCTAATCATTACCGAAGTCATTTATGACTTTACGCCCCCGATCGGTAAATTTTTGCCCGTACAAACAACCTTCAAAAGCACAACCTACCATCATCCTCGCTCTGGCGCGGTCATTCCCCTGAAACCTTGATTAGAGTTCACGTTCCAGCACTCTTCGGAACAGGGACAGCTTGGTTTCGGTTTCTCGGCGTTCATCGGCGGGATTGGAGTCGGCGACAATACCGCCACCCGCACTGACCCTTAAGTGCCACTGGCCCAGAGTATCGCGTTCGCAGGCGGCCGTGCGGATCAGTACATTCGAGTCCATGGCGCCCGACGCATCGACCCAGAACAGCGAGCCGCAATAGGGGCCGCGCGGGGCCTCCAGCGCCTGAATGACCTTCATCGCCTGCACCTTGGGCGCTCCAGAAATAGAGCCGGGTGGGAAGGTGGCCAGCAGCACATCCGCCGCCATATATCCCGCTTTCAGTTGCGCCGTTACCACGGACACAAGATGGTGCACGTTCGGATAGGATTCTAGCGCGTTCAGTGCTTCGACGCGCACCGAGCCGACCTCTGCGACTTTCGACAAGTCGTGGCGCATCAGATCGACGATCATCAGATTTTCAGCGCGATCCTTGGCACTGTTGAGCAGCTCCCGACCCAGCGCCGAGTCAGCCTGCGGCGTGTGTCCGCGTGGGCGCGTGCCCTTGATAGGGCGAGTTTCCATCCGGCCGTCGGCCCCAAGGCGGATAAAGCGTTCGGGGCTGTTCGATACCACGGCGCGATTCCCAAAGCGCACAAAGGCCCCGAAAGGACTGGCCCCCGCTTCGGCCAGCGCCTGTAAAATGTGATCGGGCGTGAGGCCGGGTTTTAGAGCGCCGCGCCAGCCGCGCGCCAGATTGGCCTGAAACAGGTCTCCGGCATGGATTTGCGCCACCAGCGTCGCAACCTTCGCCTCAAACTCTGCGTCCGGCGTTTCGCTCATCAGTGGGCCATCCATCAGGGTGGAGGGCGGGGGCATGGACACCACGGTTTCGACCTGCGCCGCCAGGGCCTCGGCCCGTTCACGCGCCGCGTCCGCCGTTGCGCCGCGCCCCAGTACCAGGCGCCTCTTATGATGCAGGTCGAACGCCAGAACTGCCGAAAAGCGAATTAAGACCAGTTCGGGCCACGGTTCAGCCCCCAACTCAAACGCACGCAGGGGCAGGTTTTCCAGCCTTGGGCCAAGCTCAAACCCGGCCAGCCCGATCAGCCCGCCGGTAAAGGGTGGCAAATCCGTACTAGCGTCGCCGTGAACATGGGTGTCACCCAACACCTGCGCGCAGGCCGCGCGCAACACCTCTTCCGGGCGGCGCGCGTCATCAAAAGCAAAAATCTCTGTCTCATCGGGTGCCACACACAGCCACGACCAGCGCCCCAGCGCGCCGCCATCGGACAGGAAACCGGCGCAGTGTTCCGACCTCAGCACGCTGCCGAAAAAGGCTTCGGGCGGTCGGTAGGGCAGCGACAATATGTACAGATGCTCAGGCAGTGCGCGGGTCATTCGTGTTCACGGCGGGTGGCTTAAACTCTCACGGCAACTTGATTCGCTCGTTAAGCCATTGAGGATCATTATGATTGCAGGTTTCGCCACACAAGCCGGTCTGTCCCATATTCTTTGGTCAGACACTCTCTGGCATGTATGACGAGTGGCCTATGGATGGAGGTCCATGAGATGTATCCTGACGCCCGGTGCGACGCATCGGGCGTTTTTTTACAGAGCTTATTTCGTTAGGGTTGAAGCGAAATCACGCTCTGAATGTTTGGTTTGACGCGCTTTTAATCCGAAAAGTGCGTCACGCTTCTCAGGAAGCGCTGGGCCTTGTACGCGCTCGGCCCGTGTGCGGATTTTAAAACCCCCACTAAAACACATTATACAAACGGCCGGGAATGCTCATCGCATCTGGCCGTTGAAGACATGAGACTGTCTCATATGTGTCCGTGGCATGAGACAGTCTCGAATGGAATATCAAGGGCCATTTTCAATGACACTTGGTGCGAGGCGGCGGGTTAGGACTTACTTCGGTTGCGCCGAGCTTGAGGACGACGAAGAAGACGAAGAGGTCGCTGTACCCGGTGCCGCCGCTGGAGCCGGTTTGGCGGGGCCCGCCTTGGTTTTGCCGGCAAAGCGTTCGCTTGGCGTATCGACCAGATCGGACATAGCCAGCTTGAGGCCGCGCGGGTGCGCCGCCGCCATCTTCACATCGCCACCATAGTTCAGAACGTCGATAGCGCGCGCCAGTTGGAAATCACCGGTTTTGACATCGTAGGAATCCGGCGGCACTTCGGACACCACGTGCGCTTCCTGACGCTTCTTGCCTTCATCAGCATCCAGCGCGTTCTTGTAGTCGGCTTCCGAGAACGAAAAGGCACGATTGGCAATCACTTTGGCCTGATCGCGCGATTGCGCCACTTCCAGATCGGGCTCGATCCCCGTCTTCTGGATCGAGCGACCCGACGGGGTGTAGTAGCGTGCAATGGTCATCTTCACCGCGCGGTTTTCACCTAGATTGATGACGCTCTGAACCGAGCCCTTGCCAAAGGTGGTCAGGCCGACGGTTGAGGCCCGCTTGTGATCCTGAAGCGCGCCTGCGACGATTTCTGCAGCCGAGGCTGTGCCTGGATTGGTTAGCACCACGATTGGCTTGCCGTTCATGATGTCGCCTTTATGGGCCTGATAGCGGGTGATGTCGTCCGCCTTGCGGCCGCGCTGTGACACCACTTCGCCGCCTTCGAGGAACAGGTCAGCGACGCCCACCGACTGATCGAGCAGACCGCCGGGATTGTTGCGCAGATCGAGGATCAGCCCCTTCATCTGCGGGTTCTTCGTGCGCAGATCGCTCAGCGCCTCATAGGATTCGCGTGCTGTATTCTCGTTGAAGTTCGAGATGCGCAGATAGCCGTACGCGCCTTCCATGCGCGCCTTCACCGACTTCACATTGATGATTTCGCGCTTCAGCTTAACGTCGAACGGCTCGTCCTTGCCTTCACGGTAGATGGTCAGCGTCAGGTCCGTCTCCGGCGTCCCCTTCATCTTGGACACAGCCTCGTTCAGGCGCATCCCCAGAATCGAGGTGCCGTCGATGGCGGTGATAAAGTCGCCCGACTGGATGCCGGCCTTCATGGCGGGGGTGTCGTCCATCGGGGTGACCACTTTCACCGCGCCGTCTTCGGATTGCACCTCGAGGCCGATGCCGCCATAGGCGCCCTTGGTACGTTCCTGAAGGTCGGTGAAATCATCCGCCGACAGGTAGTTCGAATGTGGATCGAGAGAGGACAGCATGCCCTGAAGTGCGGCTTCGATCAGCTTCTTGTCGTCCACCTCGACCACATAGTTCTGCTTGACCAGCGCCACGACGTCGCCAAACAGTTCAAGCATTTCATAGGTGTCGGACTTGGGCGAAAAGGCGGGCTGATTGGCGTAGGCCACCGCACCGATGCTCAGGGCCAGAGCGGCGACGCCGCCCAGGAAGTAATTTCTCATATAGTCCTCGTTAGGGTCAAAGACCCTGTAATCGCCACCCGCAAACCTGCGGTGGCATAGACGCTCACTACCCATACTACAGGCTTTTAATGTGGCGTAAACAGGGCCTTCACTTTACACCTAAAGCTTGCTCAGATCGAAGCCGGTGGCCGGATTGACGGGGTTTTCGCCCTTGCGCAGCTCCATATAAAAGACCGTCGGCTTATCGGTCAGATTGGGCGTACGCCCTAGTGGCTCCCCCCTGGCCACGGTGTGGTTGGGATCGACATAGACCCGCCCCAGCCCCGTCATGACCACGTGGTAGTCACTGCCGATATCGAGAATAACCACCTGACCATAGCCGTCCAGCGGCCCGGCATATTCGACGCGCCCGTTGCCGGGGCTGCGCACCTGCGCTCCCGGCGTGGTCTTTAGCCGCAGACCGCGGCTCGTCTGACCGTCCACCGTCTCGCCATAGCTGGCGGTCTTTTCGCCCACCACAGGCAGTTGTAGGTCCAGCGTGCGGCTTTGCGCCGGGCGCAGCGGTGAGGGCAGACCCAACAAGGTCCGTTGTCGCGCCTCAAGCTCCAGATTGCGCGCCTCGATAGCGTCGGCCTCACGCAAAAGCTGGTCCTCCAGCGCCGCCCGGTCGGCCATCAGTGTCTCTAACTGCTTTTGCTGCTCCGACACGTCGCTTTCCGAAATAAACAGCGCCTCGTTCTGTAAAGCCGCCTCGCGCCGCACGCGGATCAGGTTGCGGTTTTCTTCTGACAGCACGGCCGCGCGCTTCTTCAGCTCCGGGGTAATCTCTTTCAGCAATATGGCCGCGATCACCGCATCATTGGCCTTGCGCGTCGAAACGAAAATGGTCGGCGGCGGGTTGCGCGAGTAGATCTGCAAGGCGCTCAGCAACCGCGCCTGCTTATTGCGCAACGTCCCCAGCCGCCGCGTCATATCGGCTTCAAGCAGGCTCAGCGTTTCCAGCCGCGCGCGGTAAACCGCCGCCCGCTGTTCCGATGCCCCCTGCGTGCGCGCTATCTCGATCATCTGCGCCCGTAGTCGCTCGATTTCCTGCGCGATCTCCCGGGCCGACTGATGCTTCTGCTCGCGCTTGCGGGCATTGGCGCGCAACTCCGCCCCCAACGTGTCCAGCTCGGTTTGGGCCTGCCTGCTTAAGGGTTTCTGCACAGGCTGCGCCCCCACCGTGCCCGTGCACAATAGCACGAGCAGTGTCAGCGCAGCCGGCTTTGCGGCGCGCAGCAGGGCAGAATGATGGGTCATCTGCTCAGGCTAAGAGGAGAAGGTTAATGCGCCGTTAGGGGAGGTTAATTGTTTTGAATCGGGTAAGACGCGGGGGGGGGCGCTAAAGCAGCGAAGCGGTAGCGCACAAAAAATATCCCATATCCCGATAAAAAAGCGCTCCATCGCAAACCAATGGAGCGCTTTAAACAGCCGGGGGCTGGGGCCATGGGCCCCAAATCTTACCCCTTACACATTCACGCCACGGGTGGCTTCCGAGCGTTTTTTGAGCAGGGTATCGAAAGCGTCCCACACGCCTTCGCCACCGGTCCACGAGCCCTTGGTTGCGGCCTTGGAGTATTCGGTGGCGCGGGCTTCGAAGAAGTTGGCGTGTTCGACACCCGACAGCAGGACCTGAAGCCAGGGCAGCGGGTTTTCCTGCACGCCAAACACTTCGGGCAGTTCCAGTTGACGCAGGCGCCAGTCGGCGATGTAGCGGATATACTGTTTTATGTCGTCCGGCGTCATGCCTTCGACCGGACCCATTTCGAAAGACAGGTCAATGAACTTGTCTTCGAGGCTGACCACGGTCTTGCAGCAGTCGACGATATCATCGGCTACGGCCTTCGTCACCGCGCCAGTTTCCTTGTTGAAAGCGTGGTAGAGCTTGATGATGCCTTCGCAGTGCAGGCTTTCGTCGCGCACCGACCACGAGACAATCTGCCCCATGCCCTTCATTTTGTTGAAGCGTGGGAAGTTCATCAGCATGGCGAAGGAGGCAAACAGCTGCAGGCCTTCGGTAAAGCCGCCGAACATGGCGAGCGTGCGACAGATATCCGCATCGGTATCGACGCCGAACTTCTGCATGAAGTTGTGCTTGTCGCGCATGGCCTCGTATTCCATGAACGCGCCAAACTCGGCTTCGGGCATACCGATGGTTTCGAGCAGCAGGGCGTAGGCGGCGATGTGCACGGTCTCCATATTGGCGAAGGCCGACAGCATCATCTTGATTTCGGTCGGCTTGAACACCCGACCGTATTTTTCCATGTAGTTGTCCTGAACCTCGATGTCCGACTGAGTGAAGAAGCGGAAGATCTGGGTTAGCAGGTTGCGTTCATTGTCGTTTAGCTTGGATGCCCAATCCTTGACGTCCTCACCCAACGGCACCTCTTCGGGTAGCCAGTGCACCTGCTGCTGCTTTTGCCAGAAGTCGAAGGCCCACGGATAGCGGAACGGCTTATAGGCAATCGAGGGAGTAAGCAGGCCCGCCTTGGGCTGGGCACCGGGGATGATGAGGCTCATGGCATGACTTCCGAATCGACACTGAACTGAGGCCCCATATCACCACACTTTGTAGTTAACACCAGATGAATATCTACATCTTGTGTGGGCACAATGTCGCGTCTGGGGATAATTAATCGCGCGGGTGAGTCGCCCATCGCGCGTGCATCATAGCACGGGCGAGAGGGCAGACAGGAGTCCCATTCTTAGGCTTGACCCACGTTTCATCTTACGGGCGGCGCGGTTTTGCAGATCACCCGCCCTTGAGGCTGTTCCAGTCGCGAGCCGGGGCGGCCGAACCGGCCGGTTTCAGAGTGGCCTGAAGCCAGGCGAGGTTTTTATCCGCTACATCCGGCGGCAGATCCTGCCGTAGCAGTTTTTCCGCTTCGGCCAGCTTGCCTTGCATCCCCAACACCAGGGCCAGATTCTGACGCACCTGAATAGTGGCACCGGGCAGGGTAACGGCGTGGCGCAGGATGGTTTCGGCCTGGGCCAGATCGCCATTGCCGGCCTTGTACATGGCTTGATTGGTGAGGACGGCGGGGTTGTCGGGCGACAGGCTGAGCGCCTTGTCCCACATGCTCAGCGCCTCTTCACTGCGCTTGGTCTGATCATAGGCTACGCCAAGAAGCGACCAGGCGCGCCAGTCATTGGGCTTTAGCGTCGTGGCGGTTTGCAGCGGGTCGATCGCGTAGAAGGCATCGTTATTGGCGATGTGGCCACGCGCCGCCGCCAGCAGTGCCTCATAGTTTTGCGGCGCGAACAACAGGACGCGGTGCGCCGTATCGGCGGCTTCCTTCGGGTTACCTAGCGCGCGCTGCGCCTCTGACAGGGCCAGCCCGGCCTCAACATCAGTAGGGTCGTTGACAAATTCGCGGTTAAAGAAGGCGGCGCGCCCAAGCGGGTCGAGGCGCGTCGCCGCTTCACGCTCCGACTTGGTCGCCTTAACCGGCTTCGGAGGGGCCGGCGTCTCGACCAGCTTGACCGACTTCAGGCCTGATTTCTCAGCCGGTTTGACGGCTTCGGAGGCCAGAGCGGGAAAAGCCAGCAAACCACCAGCGAGCAACAGAACGGCAAGACGGGTCATGCGACACCCTGAGACGGCCGGAGGCGTTCTGGCCTCGCAAAAACGAATACGGCTTTAAGCTTTGATTTAGACACCTAAATATATGGTTAAACCCTCTGCTATTCCTGAGAAGACTGCCATGCCCAAGCCTTTGCCCAACCCGCCCGCCAAAACGCCCGAAAACATCATCTTCGGCCTGTTTGAGGATGAGGTGGAGGCGGCGCTGTCTGCCCTGGAGGTGACGCAGGCGACGTTTTTGCGGGCAAAGGGCTTTACGGGTAAGGCGGGGGCGCTGGTCGCGCTGCCGCTCAATGGTGGTCTGGCGGCGTGGTTCGGTCTGGGGGTGCGTAGGGCCTATAATCCCCTGTGTTTCCGCGCCCTGGCTGGGCAGTTGCCGTCTGGCGTGTGGCAGTTGAAGATCGATGAGGGGCTGGATCGCAAGGCCATCCATGTGGCGTTTCAACTGGGTGCTTACGTCTTTGACCGCTACAAGGCGGGCAAGGTCTTACGCGAAGAAGTGCGGTTAGACGCCAGCGACCTTGATGCGAAGACGCGGGAGGCCGTGGCGCTGGAGGTTTCAGCGCACGATCTGGTGCGCGATCTCGTCAATACACCCGCCAATGATATGGGGCCGGCGGAGATCGAAGCCGCGGCGAGGACTCTCGCCTCAGAGTTCAACGCACAGATCAGCGTCATTACTGGCGATGAGCTGCTGCGCGAAAACTTCCCGGCGGTGCACGCTGTGGGCCGCGCGGCGGTCGAGGCCCGCGCCCCGCGCTTTATCGAAATCGACTGGACCCCGCAGGTTGAGGATATTTCCGATGTCCGCAAGCCGGTGATCGTGCTGGTCGGCAAGGGTGTGGTGTTTGACACCGGCGGCCTGAACCTAAAGGGCGGGGCCGGTATGGCCCTTATGAAAAAGGATATGGGCGGAGCGGCGCACGTGCTCGGGCTGGCGCGCCTGATCATGGGGGCCAATCTGCGCGTGCGGCTGCACGTACTGATCAGCGCCGTGGAAAACGCCATTTCCGGCGACGCCTTCCGGCCAGGCGACATCATCGCCTCACGCGCGGGGCGCTCGATTGAAGTCGGCAACACCGATGCCGAAGGGCGGTTGATCTTGGCCGATGCCCTGACGCGGGCGGCGGAGCTGGAGCCCGATCTAACGCTCGATTTTGCTACCTTGACCGGCGCTGCGCGCGTGGCGCTGGGGCCAGAGGTGATCCCGTTCTATACGGACGACGAAGAGATGGCGCGGCGGCTGGAGGTAGCGGCCATTGCCGAACACGACCCGCTGTGGCGGATGCCGCTGTGGGCCGGGTATCGCGACGCTTTGGAGTCCGATATCGCCGATCTGCGCAATGATCCGCAGGGCTGGGCGCAGGCCGGATCGGTGACGGCGGCCCTCTTCCTGCAAAAGTTTGCGCCGCAGACGGGGGCGTGGGTGCATTTCGACCTCTATGCCTGGAACCCCCGCGGCCGTCCGGGCTTCCCCGTAGGGGCTGAGGCCCAGACCCTGCGCGCCGTCTTTCGCCTGATCCGGGGACTGTGACAAACTACGTCCTGACGGTCGTGCCATTAACTCCAAATTCGCATCTTTGCGCTATGGTCTTCCTCTAAGCCTTTCTCTGTTAAGACTTTTTTACGAAGGTTAAGCAGGTGAAGAAGGCGTGATGGTGAGTTAGAGGCAGCAGAATGGCCCACGACGATTTCGACCCGCGCATGACGCCGTTTAAGGACGGCAAGGCCGATCAGCGCCTTCAGGGGTTGATGCGCGCTGAAACCTTTGTCGTTGGCGAAACCCTCGCCTGCGCCGCACCGGTCAGCGCCATCCGCGCCGCCCCCAGCGACAGCGCCGAGCAACTGGATCAGATTCTGTTCGGAGAACGCTTTCGCGTTATCGAACGTTCCCGCGACTATGTGTGGGGTCAGGCTCTGCGTGACGGCTACTGTGGCTATGTGCGCGAAGCCGACCTGTCGCGCGACTGGTACGTGCCCACCCATTATGTTTCGACCCTGCGCAGCTACGTCTTCTCAGAGCCGAACCTGAAATCGCAGATCGTCTGCGCGCTCAGCCGCAATGCGCTGGTCAGTGTCACCAGCACTGACGGCAACTATGCGCAGCTGAATGATCTGGGTTGGATCTACCGAGCGCATCTGTCGGATTTTACAGATTTCGACCACGACTATGTCAGCGTCGCCGAAACCTATCTCAACGCCCCCTATCAGTGGGGTGGTCGAGAGAGCGAAGGGCTTGATTGTTCGGGTCTGGTGCAGCAGGCGCTCTATGCCGTCGGTCAGGCCTGCCCGCGCGATTCGGATATGCAGTCGAATATGGGAGAAGCGCTGGATATCGGTGCGGACCTGAAAGGTCTGTATCGTGGCGATCTGGTGTTCTGGAAAGGCCACGTCGCCATCATGCGCGACGAAGACCACATCATCCACGCCAATGGCCACCACATGAAGACGGTGATCGAGCCGCTGCGTGAGGCCGTGGATCGTATAGAAGCGGCGGGTGTTGGCCGACCGATCGCCTTCCGCCGACTGTAAGGCACAAAGAGCCTGATGCAAAAAACCCGCCGTCTCCGGCGGGTTTTTCTATGTCTGGGTTATTGTGCAGCCGCCGGCGCCTCAGCCGCTGCGGCCTGAGCTGGCGCAGGACTTCCGGTCACTGCCGGGACGGCCTTAGCGGGTGCGGAGCTTACGGCCGGTGCGGCCGCCGCTTCAGCGGGCTGGGCCGGAGCAGCACCCGCGGCCGGGGCAGCGCCCGGTTGACGCGAAGGATCGGGGGCCGGGATCGGATAGCCGGTCGAACCCTTGGAATGCAAATAGGCGATTAGGGCAATGCGTTCTTCGGGCTTCTTTATACCCGCAAAGCCCATCTTCGTGCCCTTCACCCATTTTGCCGGGTTGCCGAGGAAGTGATAGAGCTGATCATAGGTCCAGGTCGGCGCTTCGGCGGCGTGCGCTTTCATGCCGTCAGAATAGGCAAAGCCCGCATGGCCGGCTGTCGCGCGACCCACCACGCCCCACAGGCCCGGACCGGTCATATTGGCATTGGCCGGATCGACATTGTGGCACGAGACGCACTTGCCGAAGACCTTTTCACCGGCGGCCAGATCGGCAGTCGGCAATACCGTACCCCAATCCGGATCAAGCTCAACGGCAGCCGCGCCGCCACCCGCTTCGGCTTCGGCCACTTCGACGGCGTAGCCCGGCTTAGCCGGCGGTTCGGTGTGGTAAAGGGCATCGACACCGACACGCGCCACCACAATAACCAGCGCCGCCGTGAGGCCCGCCGCCATGATCTTGTTAAACTGAAGATTACCGCTCATGCCGCCTCTGACGTCCCGACTCTATATCCCAGCGTTCAGCCGCCTATTTGACCGGACGATCCCCTCGGGGTCAATGCCGGGTAGCGGCTCTTTATCTCTGTTCTCTGACACGAAAAGGCCTCATTGCGCAAGCCGCCTTTCGCGCGGCAAAGCGTCCTCAGGGCTTCTGTGTCAAATCGTCGCATAGCAGCGAAAGCCGCCTGCGCACCTGTTTGCCTCTAAGCCAAATCGCGGCCTATTTCCAGCGCTAGATCGAATTCTTTGTTTCCGCCTGATCTTTTCCAAAAAGGGGCGTCCATTTTTTACCTGAAGCTTTGAGCGCGACCCAAACCGAAACCCTTGAAAAACGGCGGAAAGACAGGCACAGACGGCGCTTTCTGTTGTTCAGGGTCTCTCTGCCATGACCGCTTCCCAAAAGATCGCCTATCAGGGTGAACCCGGCGCCTTCAGCCATCAGGCCTGCCGCCGCTGGTTCCCCGATTATGAGCCGACCGCCTTCCCGTCCTTTGAGGCGGCCTTTGCGGCGGTGGAGGCGGGTGAATGCGCTCTGGGCATGATTCCAGTCGAAAACGCGTTGGCCGGGCGGGTGGCCGACGTGCACCACCTTTTGCCGCATTCGGGTCTGAAGATCATCGGTGAGCGCTTCTTACCTATCGAAATGACTTTGATGGGTACGCCAGACGCCGAACTGTCGGACATCAAGGTGGCCTTTTCGCACACCATGGCCCTGATGCAGTGCCGCAACTCCCTGAACGCCTTGGGCATCCGCCCGGAAATCTATCACGATACCGCCGGTGCGGCCCGCCGCCTCAGCGAAACGAAAGAGCGTGACCGCGCCGCCATCGCGCCGGAAATCGCAGCGGAACTTTATGGCCTGAAAATCCTGCGTCGCAATCTGGAAGACGCGCACAACAACACCACGCGCTTTCTGGTTCTTAGCGCGCAGGCAGAAGTCTCCGACCCCGTGGACGCCGAACGTGTCCTGACCAGCTTTGTCTTCGGAGTGCGCAACATCCCGGCGGCGCTTTATAAGGCGCTGGGCGGTTTTGCCACCAGCGGGATCAATATGATCCGGCTGGAAAGCTATATCCGCGATGGCATCTTTGCCTCGACCTTCTTCTATGCCGAGGTCGAAGGCCGCCCCAGCGACCGCCTGCTGAAACTGGCGTTTGAGGAACTGGCCTTCTTCGCCGAAGAGGTGGAGTTGCTGGGCGTCTACGCCATGGACCCCTTTCGCGCCTCGCAGGGGGTGTGATTAGCTACGGGAGCTTTGTCCCTTCGCTGACGGCCTGATATACCGCAGGTATGGTTTCCGGCACGATGGGGCCAGTGATCTTGTCGATCACCACACCGTCCGCGCCGACGATGAAGGTTTCTGGCACGCCCGAAATCCCCAGATCGAGTCCCATCTGTCCGTCTTCGTCAGACAGTATGCGCGCGTAAGGGTTGCCGTGCTTTTCAATGAAGCTCAGCCCATTGATCGGCGTGTCCTTATGGTCGATGCCGATAATGATGACACCCTTGGCCTTCAGGTCCATCAGATAGGGATGCTCGGCCAGGCACGGCGTGCACCATGAGGCAAAGACATTGACCAGAACCGGCTTGCCTGACGCACGTGCGATCGCCGGCAAGGAGACCAGCGACCCGTCGTGCAGATCGGTAAGTTCGCGCGCCGGCAGCGATTTGCCCACCAGTTCTGCGGGGGCGTAATCGGTCTTTTTATGGAAGTTATACCAGCCGAGTACGGCCAGAAGCCCCACCAGCAGGATCAGAGGCGCGGCCAGTAGAAGGCGCCTCATGCGCCTACCTTCTGGGCCTTTTCGGCAGCCAGGGTCTCCTGCAACGCCTTGAGCTTGGCCGCGCGGTCACGATGTGCACGCACGCTCAGCACCATGAGGCTGAGCAGGGCCAGCGCCGTAACGCCATAGCTGCCCCAGACGAAAAAGGCGTACTTGCCCATATTCAAATCCATTATGCCCCTCCTTCGCGGAAGCCCAGACGCGCTCGCAGCCCGTTGTATTTTCGGTTCAGGATTTCCGTATCGATGCGGATCAGCCACAGCCAGACGAACAGCGCCTTATAGGCCAGTGCCATCACCAGCAGCGGCCACAGCATGGACGGGGCGACGGTGGGGCCATCCGGACGGAAAACCGAAGCCCCCTGATGCAGGGTGTTCCACCAATCGACCGAAAACTTGATGATGGGCAGGTTGATCAGGCCAATTAGTGCCAGAATGGCGGTTGATTTGGCCGCCCGCTGCTCGTCTT
Source organism: Asticcacaulis excentricus CB 48 (assembly GCF_000175215.2). Classification (NCBI taxonomy): domain Bacteria; kingdom Pseudomonadati; phylum Pseudomonadota; class Alphaproteobacteria; order Caulobacterales; family Caulobacteraceae; genus Asticcacaulis; species Asticcacaulis excentricus. The sequence continues at coordinate 461,355 of NC_014816.1, forward strand.
CGATCGAGGCGTGCAAGGCGATATAGCCGATATAGAAGAGGAACAGCACCAGCACCGAGGTCATGCGCCCGTCCCACTCCCACCAGGTGCCCCACATGGGCTTGCCCCACAAAGAGCCAGTGATAAGGGCCAGTGCGGTGAAGACGGCTCCGATGGGGGCGGCGGCCTTGGCAGCGGCATCGGCCAGAGCGTGACGGAAGATCAGCCCGAAGAAGCTGGCTACGCCCATTACAAGATAGGTAAACAACGCCATCCACGCCGCCGGAACGTGGATGTACATTATGCGCACCGTGTCGCCCTGCTGATAGTCTTCGGGCGAGGCGAAGCAGAGATAAAGTCCCCACGCAAAAAGCACGAGGCTCAGCCCAGCCACCCACGGGCGCACGGGCGTAAACACCTTTGAGAAACGTTCCGGATTGGCCAGCCAGCTGATAATCATGGGTGTCTCACATAGGCGGTTTCATGTGGAGCGACAAGTCTGTCAATTTAACGCACTCCGCAGCGCCGCGCCCATGGCGATGGGGCCCAGTGCCAGCGCAAACAGGCCGTAGGCGCAGAGCAGGCTAAGCGCCTGAAACACAGGTGCTCCGGTGACGAAGGCCTGCATCAGGCCAGCGCCAAAAATAACTGGCGGCACATAGAAGGGTAGGACCAGCAGGGCGATCAGCACCCCACCCTTGCGCGACCCCAGAGTCAGAGAGGCCCCTGCGCCACCGATCAGGGCGAAGCTGAACGAGCCGATCAGGGCGGCGACCAGCGCCCAGCCGGCCACGCCCACGGGCGCACCCAGCAGGATCATCACCACGGGCGTCATCAGCGATAGGATCAGGCCCGTCCCCAGCCACTGCGCCAGACATTTGAGGAACGCCACCCATTCAAGTGCTAGCGGCCCGGTGCGCAACAGGTCGAACACCCCCTCTTCGTAATCGCGCTCAAACAGCCGTTCCAGTGACAGGAGCGAGGCCAGCGCGAGACAAAGCCACGTCAGGCCGGGCGCGATCTTCGACAGGGTTTGCGCCTCCGGGCCGAGGCTGAGCGGCACCATCGCCATCAGGGTCAGATAGAACCCGGCCGCCAGCACCGGCCCACCACCGCGCGCCAGAGACAGGCCCAGATCGCGCTTCAACAGGGCGAGGGAAGGGGAGGGCGGCCTTGCCTTTAACTCACCCATAGACGGTCTCCATCGCCGGCGCCGTCAGGCGCAGTTCGCGCACGTCAAACGGTAGCGGGTCGTGCACGGCGCACACGATCAGCCCGCCCGCGCTCAGATGCGCCCGCATCAGTTCAGCCAGCTTCGCCCGCTGTTCGGCATCGAGCGGTGACATGGGCTCATCGAGCAGCCAGACGGGGCGTTTGGCCATGATGAGCCGCGCGCAGGACAATCTGCGCTTCTGCCCCGCCGACAGCATGCGTGTTTCCAGCTCCAGTAGAGGTGACAGGTTCAGCCATCGGATCGCCTCCGCCTGCCCCGCCGCCGTGCCGCCGAGAAAAGCGCGCTGAAAGTCCAGTTCCGCCCCGGCCAGACGCCCCGGGGACAGGGCTTCGGCGTGGCCGAGATAGTGAGCCTGGGCCGCCATTGACCCCTCCGGATCAACCCCGCCCACATAGCGCACGCTGCCGCCGTCTGGCCGGATAAATCCGGCCAATGTGCGCAGCAGCGTCGTCTTGCCCACACCATTGGCCCCGGTCAGGGCGACGCATTCACCCGGTGCGACTGAAAACGACAGGTCGTGAATCAGGTGGCGGTAGCCTTTTTTCAGGCTCAGCGCGTCCACCATAAGAGAGAGGGCCATCAGGCGAAAACTTCCGAACAAATTCCCCCCGACGGGGGCTTCTTCATAGACGAGTAGCCGGAAGCGGTTTAGAAGGCAATTGACCGCGCCATCGGCCGGTAACCGTGCGACCCCGGACAGGACCCTGTGCGTCCGTCAGGGCGGAACGCGCGACGCCGGTGTCAGGCCCATTGGGGGCCGCGATGTTCCCACCTTACGCGGTCGGAAGGAAAAGCGACCATGTCCCTCGACAGCTTTATTTCTAAGGCCGAACTTACCGTCGGCGAACACACCTACACCTATTTTGACCTTAAGGCTGCCGAAGCCAACGGCCTTCCCAACATCACGCGACTGCCCGCCTCGCTGAAGGTGCTGCTGGAAAACCTGCTGCGCAACGAAGACGGCGTGTCGGTGACCAAGGCGGATATTCAGGCACTGGCCAACTGGATCGACAATAAGGGCTCAGTTGAACACGAGATCGCCTTCCGCCCGGCGCGCGTCCTGATGCAGGACTTCACCGGCGTTCCCGCCGTCGTGGACCTGGCGGCCATGCGCGACGCCATGGTCAAGCTGGGGGCCGATCCGGCCAAGATCAATCCGCTCAACCCGGTGGACCTCGTCATCGACCACTCGGTCATGGTCGATTATTTCGGCACGGCGGATGCGGCCAAAAAGAATGTGGACCGCGAATATGAGCGCAATATGGAACGCTATAACTTCCTGCGCTGGGGCTCGTCGGCCTTTAACAATTTCCGCGTGGTGCCGCCGGGTACCGGCATCTGCCATCAGGTCAATTTGGAATACCTGGCGCAGACCGTTTGGACGAGCGTCGCGGGCGGCGGCGACGTCGCCTATCCGGACACGGTGGTCGGCACCGATTCACACACCACCATGGTCAACGGCCTGAGCGTGCTCGGCTGGGGCGTTGGCGGCATCGAGGCCGAAGCCGCTATGCTGGGCCAGCCGATCCCCATGCTGATCCCCGAAGTGATCGGTTTCAAGCTGACCGGCAAGCTGCCGGAAGGCGCCACCGCCACCGACCTCGTCCTGACCATCACCCAGATGCTGCGCAAAAAGGGCGTGGTTGGCAAGTTCGTCGAGTATTTCGGCGAAGGCCTGACCACCCTGTCGCTGGAAGATCAGGCGACCATCGCCAATATGGCTCCGGAATATGGCGCGACCTGCGGCTTCTTCCCGGTGTCTCAGGCCACCATCGACTACCTGACGGCCACCAATCGTGAGCCCGCCCGCGTTGCGCTGGTTGAAGCTTATGCCAAGCAGCAGGGCCTGTGGCTCGATCCGGAAAACGATCCGGTCTTCACCGATACGCTGGAGCTTGACCTCGGTGGCGTGCTGCCGTCGCTGGCCGGTCCCAAGCGCCCGCAGGACCGCGTGCTGCTGAGCGACGCGGCATCGGAATTTGCCAAGGCCTTGAGCGGTGAGTTCAACAAGGCTGGTGACGAAACCCGCTCTGCCGCCGTCGCCGGCACCGACTACAGCGTCAAGCACGGCGATGTGGTGATTGCCGCCATCACCTCGTGCACCAACACCTCCAACCCGTCGGTGCTGATCGCCGCCGGTCTGGTGGCGCGTAAGGCCAAAACGCTGGGCCTCAGCGTCAAGCCGTGGGTCAAGACCTCGCTCGCCCCCGGTTCGCAGGTGGTCACCGACTATCTCAATGCCGCAGGCCTGACCGCCGATCTCGATGCCCTGGGCTTCAACCTGACCGGCTATGGCTGCACCACCTGCATCGGCAATTCCGGCCCGCTGCCCGAAGCCATTTCGGCGGCCATCAACGAAGCCGACCTCGTCGCCTGTTCGGTCCTGTCTGGCAACCGCAACTTCGAAGGCCGTGTGAACCCCGACGTGCGCGCCAACTATCTGGCCTCACCGCCGCTGGTCGTCGCCTATGCGCTGGCCGGGTCGCTGAATGTCAACCTCTCGACCGACGCTCTGGGCACCGGCAGCAATGGTGAGCCGGTCTATCTCAAGGACATCTGGCCCACTAACGCCGAGATTGCCGAGATTCAGCGCGCCAACGTCACCCATGACAAGTTCAGCGCCCGCTACGCCGACGTCTTCAAGGGCGACGAACACTGGCAGGCCATCTCCGTGTCGGGCGGTCAGACCTATCAGTGGGACGCCACCTCGACCTACGTAGCCAACCCGCCCTATTTCGAGGGCATGACCATGACCCCGGAAAAGGTCACCGACATCGTCGAAGCCCGCGTGCTCGGCATCTTCGGCGACTCGATCACCACCGACCACATTTCGCCGGCCGGCTCGATCAAGAAGACCTCGCCCGCCGGTCAGTGGCTGACCGACCACGACGTGCCGGTGTCGGAGTTCAACTCCTACGGCGCGCGTCGCGGCCACCACGAAGTCATGATGCGCGGCACCTTCGCCAATATCCGCATCCGCAACAAGATCACGCCGGACATCGAAGGCGGGGTGACCAAACACTTCCCGTCGGGCGACGTTATGGCCATCTATGACGCGGCCATGCGCTACAAGGCCGAAGGCCGCAGCATGGTCATCTTCGCGGGCAAGGAATACGGCACCGGCTCATCGCGCGACTGGGCGGCCAAGGGCACCAAGCTTCAGGGCGTGCGCGCCGTCATCGCCGAGTCGTTCGAGCGTATCCACCGCTCCAACCTGGTCGGCATGGGCGTCCTGCCCTTGCAGTTCAAGATCGACGGCTGGCAGAAGCTGGGCCTGACGGGTGAGGAAATCGTCACCATTCGCGGCCTCGAAACCGTCCAGCCGCGTCAGGAACTGATCGTCGAGCTGTTCCGCGCTTCGGACGGCAAGGTGGCCCGCTTCCCGGTCCGCTGCCGCATCGACACCCCGACCGAGCTTGAATATTTCAAAAACGGCGGCGTCATGCCCTACGTGCTGCGCAATCTGGCCCGTGGCTAGGATTGAAGAGAGAAGAGGCAGGGGGCTTGCCCCCTGCACCCCGATACAGGAGCCCCGTCGTCACTGGCGGGGCTTTTTTTAGAGCAGCCCCTCCGCCTGCAACTGCTGCTGCCACAGGTCTTTGCGGCGTTTCAGATCGTCTTTGTGCGCCATGTCAGAATAGTCTTCCGGCACGCGATCCAGCGCTTCATAGCGAAACTCGGTCTCGCCATGCGCGTTCCACGCGGCTTGCAGGCTGGCGTGACGGTGACTGCCCAGTCGCAGCGTGAACCACAGACCGTTCTGCTGTGCCTCCAGATTGCGGCTGGCCCCCACCCACGTCTCGCCCGTGGCCTTGCAGATCACCGCATAGACCCCGCGTATCGCCTTCCGCTCTTTATAAGCCGCTATGGCCGCCTTCTTTTCATGGCTGTCCATGATCTTTCTCCTTTGACAGCGGCGCGGATAGTGCATATTTTTATCCGGGTAAAATAAATTTTGAGAGCCTGATGACGTCCGAACCTCTCTATGCCGTGTTTCAAGCGGCTCGCCGCCTGATCGTCGGTACACCCGCCGAAGCCGCACTGGCCGCCCACAAAGCCCTTGAGGTGCAGCCCGACACCCCCGTTATCGTCTTTGATCGCGCGACGGGTGCGGTGGTTGATCTTGACCTGCGCGGCGACGAAGCGGCCATTCAGGCGCGCTACGCCCCCACGCCTGAAGTTTCGCCTGAAATTGCCCCTGAAACCGTCAAACGCGGGCGGCCAAAGCTCGGGGTCGTGCCGCGCGAAGTCACGCTTCTGCCGCGCCATTGGGAGTGGCTGGGGCAGCAGCCGGGCGGCGCGTCAGTGACCCTGCGCAAGCTGATTGACGCCGCGCGCAAAGGCGGCCCGGACCCAAAGGCGCGCCTCAATGCCGCCTATCGGGTGATGGTCACTCTGGCGGGAGACCGCGAAGGGTTCGAAGAGGCGTCGCGCGCCCTATTTGCCGGGGATCGCGACGCGCTTCGTCAGCGCCTTGCCGTCTGGCCTGCCGATATTGGCAAGGAGGTTCTGGCCTGCCTCGCAATTGACCTGACCAGCACCTGAGCCGTGCATCATGGCCAAAAGCGCCGTTCAGGAGTGAAAAACAAACTTCACCCATGCAAATTTCTGCGCCGTTTCACGCCCATTTTACCCCTGTGGCCTATGCAAGGCTTCGCGCCTGCGATATGCGCCAAACCAAGGACTCCATAAGTCCGTCCCCAGACCCTTTCCAAAGGTGTACCGATGCTTGAAGCCTATCGTGCCCATGTGGCCGAGCGCGCCGCGCTTGGCATTCCGCCCCTGCCGCTGACCGCGCAGCAAACCGCCGAAGTGATCGAACTGATCAAGGCGCCTCCGGCCGGCGAAGCGGAATTCCTTCTCGACCTGATCACCTATCGTGTGCCACCGGGCGTCGATGATGCGGCCAAAGTCAAGGCCTCCTTCCTGTCGGCGGTGGCGCATGGCGACTTCCCGGTTGAGCTGATCAGTCGCGAAAAGGCGACCGAGCTTCTGGGAACCATGGTGGGCGGTTACAACGTCAAGCCGCTGATCGACCTTCTGGGCGACGCTGTGGTCGGCACCATCGCTGCCGAAGCGCTGAAAAAGACCCTTCTGATGTTCGACTTCTTCCACGACGTCGCGGAACTGGCCAAGGCGGGTAACGCCAACGCCAAGGACGTGATCCAGTCATGGGCCGAGGCCGAATGGTTCACCGTGCGCCCCAAGGTTGCCGAAAAGATCACTGTCACCGTCTTTAAGGTCACGGGCGAAACCAATACGGACGACCTGTCGCCCGCGCCGGACGCCTGGTCGCGCCCCGACATCCCGCTGCACTATCTGGCCATGCTGAAAAACGCCCGCCCCGGGATCTCCCCGGAAGAGGACGGCAAGCGCGGCCCGATCCAGTTCATCGAAGGCCTGAAAGCCAAAGGCAACCTCGTCGCCTATGTCGGCGACGTGGTCGGCACCGGTTCGTCGCGCAAATCGGCGACCAACTCGGTCATCTGGGCCACCGGCGAAGACATCCCCTACGTGCCGAACAAGCGCTTCGGCGGCGTGACGCTGGGCGGCAAGATCGCCCCCATCTTCTTCAATACGCAGGAAGATTCCGGCGCCCTGCCCATCGAAGTCGATGTGTCGCAGATGGATATGGGCGATGTCATCGACATCTACCCCTATGAAGGCAAGGTCGAAAAGGCCGGTCAAAAGATCGCCGACTTCCAGCTTAAGTCGCACGTTATTCTGGACGAAGTGCAGGCCGGGGGCCGCATCAACCTGATCATTGGTCGCTCGCTGACCGCTAAGGCGCGTGAGTTTCTGGGCCTGCCGGCTTCGACCGCCTTCCGTCTGCCGGTCGCCCCGGTCGATTCGGGCAAGGGCTTTACGCTGGCGCAAAAGATGGTCGGTAAGGCCTGCGGTCTGGCCGAAGGGCAGGGCATCCGTCCGGGCACCTATTGCGAGCCCAAGATGACCACGGTCGGCTCTCAGGACACCACCGGCCCGATGACTCGTGACGAGTTGAAAGACCTCGCCTGCCTCGGCTTCTCGGCGGATCTGGTTATGCAGTCCTTCTGCCACACGGCGGCCTATCCGAAGCCGGTCGATGTCAAGACGCACCGCGAACTGCCGGCCTTTATCTCGAACCGCGGCGGGGTGGCCTTACGTCCGGGCGATGGGGTCATCCACTCGTGGCTGAACCGTCTGCTTCTGCCTGATACGGTGGGCACCGGTGGCGATTCGCATACGCGCTTCCCCATCGGGATTTCCTTCCCCGCGGGTTCAGGCCTTGTGGCCTTCGGTGCGGCGACGGGCGTCATGCCCCTCGATATGCCGGAATCGATCCTTGTCCGCTTCAAGGGCGCGCTTCAGCCGGGCATCACCCTGCGCGACCTCGTCCACGCCATCCCCTACTACGCCATCAAGCAGGGCCTGCTGACCGTGGCCAAGGCCGGTAAGGTCAACGCCTTCTCCGGCCGCATCCTCGAAATCGAAGGTCTGCCGGACCTGAAGGTCGAACAGGCGTTTGAGCTGACCGACGCCTCGGCCGAGCGTTCGGCGGCGGGGTGTACGGTGAAGCTCAACAAAGAGCCGATCATCGAGTACATGACCTCAAACATCGTGCTGATGAAGAACATGATCGCCGACGGCTATCAGGACGCCCGCACGCTGCAACGTCGCATCAAGGCGATGGAAGACTGGCTGGCTAACCCGGTGCTGATGGAAGCCGACGCCGACGCCGAGTACGCGGCGATCATCGACATCGACCTCAACGACATCAAAGAGCCGATCCTGTGCGCTCCGAACGATCCGGACGATGCGCGTCTACTGTCCGAGGTGCAGAACACCGCCATCGACGAAGTGTTCATCGGCTCGTGCATGACCAATATCGGCCACTTCCGCGCCGCCTCCCTGCTGCTCAACGGCAAGAAGGACATCCCGACACGTCTGTGGGTCGCCCCGCCGACCAAGATGGACGCCGCCGAACTGACCAAGGAAGGCCATTACAACGTGCTGGGCACCGCCGGAGCGCGTATGGAAATGCCGGGCTGTTCGCTGTGCATGGGCAATCAGGCTCAGGTGCGCGAAGGGGCGACAGTGGTTTCGACCTCAACGCGTAACTTCCCCAACCGTCTGGGCAAGAACACCAACGTCTTCCTGGCTTCGGCGGAACTGTCGGCGATCGCCTCAAAGCTCGGCCGCCTGCCGACCGTCGAAGAATACCTCTCCGACATGGGCGTTATCAACGCCAAGGGCTCGGAAGTCTATCGCTACATGAACTTCGATCAGATCGAAGAATATGCCGATGTGGCCTCTACGGTTGCCGCTGAGTAGTCGGCTCACGGACCCTGCACACTGAAATAGGAGCCTCGCTGGAAACAGCGGGGCTCTTTTTCTTTCTCACTCCCTGCGGCCTTTTCAGGTGGCCGATGCGTCTATTGTAAGCGGGCCAGTAGAGCCTGACGCTTTTCTTCGTATTCGGCTTCGGTAATGGCGCCGGAATTTCTCAAAGTCGCGAGCGCATCCATTTCGGCCGATAAATCATGCGCTGTAAAACGGGCGGGGGGTGTCACCGAAGCGTTGGATTTGAACTGAGCCGCCAGCGCCATATTCGAGCGCTCAACGGTTCCCGGAATGATAAAGGCGTCAATCAGAACCCAGATTCCCACGCCCGCCATCAGGAACAGCCCAACCAAAAGCACGGCGGTCAAAACACCTAAGATCATCAGGACCAGTTGCGTGATCGCAACGCCATTGCGCCCCAGATAGAAATTGTGCGCGCCAAGCCCGCCGAGAAAAAACCACAGCACATAGGCTAACGCGATCGACTTTTTGCGGGCATCATAGGCCATCATGGCCTGCGTGTTATCGTAGGTCATTACCCCCTCCACTCTGTACACACACAAAGTACAGACCTTGGGCGGGGGGTCAGCTACCGGTTATGTGGGGCAGTAGGACACGCAAACGAATGCCCCTCCGGCGGGACCGAAGGGGCGGACACATAAGACAGCGTGGCGTCGTTTCGACCTAAAGCTTATAGGCCGCCTTGGGCAGGTTATAGGTCAGGTCCTTGATCGTTTCAGCGGCGTCTTCCAGTTCGAGGCGGTGTTCGACCACCAGACGCGCGAGGAAGTTGGCGTCGATGCGGCGGGCGACGTCGTGGCGCGCCGGGATGGACAGGAAGGCGCGCGTATCGTCATTGAAGCCGACCGTATTGTAGAAGCCGGCGGTTTCGGTGACCTGTTCGCGGAAGCGTGTCATGCCTTCGGGCGAGTCGTGGAACCACCACGACGGGCCGAGCTTCAGGATCGGATAGTGCCCGGCCAGCGGGGCCAGTTCGCGCGAATAGGAGGTCTCATCCAGCGTGAACAGAATGACCGTCAGGTTCTTTTCATTTCCGAACGCATCGAGCAGCGGCTTGAGATCATTAACATAATCGGTAGCCAGCGGAATGTCGCAGCCCTTGTCACGCCCGAAGGTTTCAAAGATCGTTTGGTTGTGGTTGCGGAACGATCCGGGGTGAATTTGCATGGTCAGCCCGTCATCAAGGCTCATGCGCGCCATTTCGGTCAGCATCTGGGCGCGGAACAGCTCGGCATCGGCGGAGGTAAATTCCCCGGCGATGATGCGGTTGAACAGGGCTTCGGACTCTGCGCCCGACAGATTGGCGGTCTTTGCCGTCGGGTGGCCGTGGTCGGTCGAGGTCGCGCCCATCTCCATAAAGAAATCACGGCGTTTGCGGTGAGCGGCGAGATAGCCCTTCCAGCTATAGACGTCTTCGCCCGACAGGTCGGCAAACACCTTCAGCTTGTCGCGGAAGTCCTCGTGTTCGGCATCGATAACCGGATCGGGGCGGTAGGCTGTGACAACGCGACCCTTCCAGCCCGACGCGCGAATTTTCTGATGGTGCTCAAGCGTGTCGGTCGGCGACTCGGTGGTGGCCAAAAGCTCGATATTGAAGCGTTCAAACAGAGCGCGCGGCTTATAGGCGTCGGATGCCAAAAGCTCACCGATGCGGTCGAAATACTCATCCGCCGTCGTCTCATCAAGGCGCTTGTCAAAGCCCATAATTTGACCGAAGACGTGGTTCATCCACATGGCGGTCGGCGTGCCGCGGAACAGGTGTTGATTAGCGGCAAAAATTTTCCACGCCGTGCGCGGATCGGCGGTCGAAGGCCCGGCCTTTGACCCCACGCCCAAATCGTTTAAGTCATAGCCCTGCGAATAGAGCATGCGGTAGATGTAGTGGTCCGGTGCCAGGAACAGCTCGGTCGCGCTGCCGAAATTGGCATTATCGGCGAACCATTGCGGGTCCGTATGACCGTGCGGCGACAGGATGGGGTAATCCTTGATCAGCGCATACAGCTCGCGGGCCACCGCTCGTTGCGCCGGGTCTGCCGAAAACAGACGGTCTTCGTTCAAAATCAAAGGCTTGGACATGTGATAGATACCGAAACAAAGCGAAACCGTGGACCGTTCTGTCTGGATTTTGTGACGGTCTTCGGGCTCATGATCTCCCGTTGCAACAGGTAACCGGTGTCATCGCTTTTATCAATGTCTAATTTAGACTCGTTCGCAAAAACCGGTCAGGGTTTGAACGACGGGTCTGCCGGGCCGGTCGATTCCCGAACGATCAGGGCCGTATCAAAGACGGTGCTGTCCTTGCGGTTTTCCGCCAGCAGGGCATCGGCGGCCGCGCGGCCGATGTCGCGGATGGGTGCGCGCACGCTGGTCAGGCCGGGGGTAACGCGGGCGGCGATGGGGGCGTCGTCATAGCCAACCACGCTAAGGTCATCGGGCACGCTGAGGCCCAACTCGGCGGCGGCCTTATAGACACCAACCGCCATTTCGTCGTTGGAACTAAAAATGGCGGTTGGGCGCGGTGATTGCGACAGCAGCGCCTTGCCGGCCACATACCCCGACTCGAATGTATATTCCCCCTGCACGATCAGGGCGCTATCGAGCGTCAGGCCGCGCGCCGTCAGCCCCTCATCGAAGCCCTGCCGGCGTTGGCGCGCCGAGGCGTAACCTGCCGGGCCCGAGATGAAGCCGATACGGCGGTGTCCCAGATCGGCCAAATGCTCTGCCGCTGCACGGCAGCCCATGCGATCGCGCGACACCACTTGCGATGAGACGATAGGCGGCGTGTTTTCTTCACCGGGCATGGCGGTGATGCGCACATAGGGCACGTCGAGATCATCCAGCGCGGCCAAAAGCTGACGGTTTTCGGCAATGGGTGGCAGGACGATCACGCCCGACAGGCGCTGCAATTCCACGAATTCGCGGATTTCGTCGATAAAATCCGGGCTCGTCTTGTCGCACGGGTGGACCACCAGTTCGGTGCCCGAACCGCGGATGAAATCCAGGACGCCATTTTGGATGTTTATGACGTACTGCGCATTGGGGTTGTCATAGACAAGGCCCAGCAGGAAGGAGCGGCGAAAGGCCAGACCGCGCGCCTGCGGGTCCGGTTTGAAACCGATGCGGGCGATAATGGCATTGACCTGATCGCGGGTTTCGGCGCGTACCGATGGCGAATGGTTGATCACCCGCGACACTGTCTTCTTCGAGACGCGCGCCAGCGAGGCCACATCGTTGATCGTCGCCTTCTTTCGGCGCTTCAGGAAATCTTCGACGGGATCGGGGACGCCTTCGGGAAGAGCGGTCGTGGTCATGTGTGAGTTTTGCTTCCGGCCTGAATTGCGAAACGGTCACATACAAAAGTCCGTTTCATCTGTTATGTTTAGCGGTAAATGGCGGTTGCGGGCAAGCGCGCAGATTTTCCGTCCATAGCCCTGTTACGCCTCTTGCCTATCTACCGCGTTCAGAGGTATGACACCGGTTACCAACCGTCAACATAAAAAACAGCGTTCGCGATCCCGCCTCTGCGGGCGTCGGACGTCAGAAAGACAGCGATTATGCCCGACGACTCTTCCTCCTGCGCGGCCCTAGGGCCCAAGGATATCAAGGCCCCGGCTATGGTGCGCTATGTGCGCGTGCACGCCACCGACGATGTGGCGATTGCGGTCGAAGCGCTGAGCGCCGGGGAGGTGCTGGATTTTGGCGATGTGCAATTGACGCTCGGAACCGACATCCCCAAAGGGCACAAGATCGCCCTGCGTGACATCGCGGAGGGTGCGCCGGTGCTGAAATTTGGCTTCCGTATCGGGCACGCCATCGCACCGATCAAGACCGGTGAGCACGTCCATACGCACAATCTGTCCACCTCTCTGACCGGGGTTGAGGATTATGACTACGCGCCCGTGGCCGCCGAAGGGCCGGGCTCGCGTCCCGATGCGCGCACCTTTATGGGCTATCGCCGTGCGGACGGCCGTGTCGGTATCCGCAATGAAATCTGGATTTTGTGTACCGTCGGCTGCGTGGCGCGCACCTCTGAGCGGCTGGCCAAGGTGGCGAGCGAGCGCTTTAAGGGCCGCGTCGATGGTGTCTATGCTCTTACCCATCCGCTCGGCTGCTCGCAACTGGGCGACGACCTGAACCATACGCGCAAACTGCTGGCGGCGCTGGCGGCGCATCCCAATGCCGGCGGCGTGCTGATCGTCGGTCTGGGCTGCGAAAACAATCAGCTCAGCGCCCTGATCGGTGAGATCGAAGGCCGCACGCCCGACCGCCTCAAATACTTCGCCGCCCAGATGGTCGAAGACGAGCACGAGTCGGGCCTTGAGGCGCTGGAAGCCCTGGTGCAGGTGGTCGAAAAGGATCAGCGCGAACTGTGCCACGTCTCGGACCTCGCCATCGGCGTCAAGTGCGGCGGTTCGGATGGCTTTTCGGGCCTGACCGCCAATCCGCTGGTTGGACGTGTGGCCGACATTGTGGCGCTGGCGGGCGGTCAGTCAATCATGACCGAAATCCCCGAAGTCTTCGGGGCCGAGCGCATTCTGATGGCCCGCGCCAAGGACGAAGGGGTGTTTCATCAGATCGTCGATGTGGTCAACGACTTCAAACAATACTTCCTCGACAACAACCAGCCGGTGTTTGAAAATCCGTCGCCGGGCAACAAGGCCGGGGGCATCTCCACACTGGAAGAAAAATCGCTGGGAGCTGTGCAAAAGGGCGGTCTCAGCCAGTTGACCGAGGTGCTGCGCTATGGCGAGCGCGCCACGCAAGCAGGGCTGTCGCTCCTCGAAGCGCCGGGCAATGACGCCGTGTCTTCGACGGCGCTGACGGCGGCCGGGGCGGTGATCGTGCTGTTCACGACCGGGCGCGGCACGCCGCTGGGCTTTCCTGCGCCGACGCTGAAGATCGCCTCGAACACCGCTCTGGCCGAAAAGAAGCCGCACTGGATCGACTTCAATGCCGGTCAGGCGCTGGAGGGCAAGACGCTGGACGAAACGGCCGACGACCTGATGGACCTCATCCTGCGCGTGGCATCGGGTGAGCGCGCCAACAACGAAAAGAATGACGAGCGCGAAATCGCCATCTGGAAGAATGGTGTCACCTTGTAGGTATCATGGGGAAAACAGCGTTTCCCCTGTGCACCGTCTTCGCTATAGTAGAGAAAATTCCTTGGGGCGGCCCGGCGTAATTTTTCGCAGTTTAGCCGCTTTAACAGTCTGAAAGAAAACGCATGACCCGCCTGTCGCTTGCCACCTTGTCCGATCTCTCTGCAGACGTGATCAAACCCGCCTACGATCCGGCGAGGGTCTCGGTCGGAATTGTCCATTTCGGTCCCGGCGCTTTTCACCGCGCCCATCAGGCGGCCTTTGTCGATGCTCTGCTGGCGACAGACCCGCGTTGGGGCATCTGCGGTGTGTCATTGCATTCGAAGGGGGTGCGCGATGCGCTGACCCCGCAGGACGGCCTCTACACGCTGGCTATTCTCGACGAAAAGATCGAGTATCAGATCCTCGGTTCGATGCGCGAAGTGCTGGTCGGGCCGGAGGACATCGACGCCGTGCTGGAACGTCTGACGCGCCCCGAAGTGCAGATCGTCACCTCGACCGTCACCGAGAAAGGCTACTGCCTTGATCCGAATTGGGAACTTGATTTCGCCCATCCTGATATTGTGCATGATCTGGCCCACCCCCAGACACCGAAATCCTATATCGGCTACGTGGCCGAAGGCCTGCGCCTTCGCTATGCCGCAGGCTTGGCCCCCTTTGTGCTGATCCCTTGCGATAACCTGCCGAAGAATGGCCACCGCCTGAAGGCCGCCGTCGTGGCCTTTGTGGCGAAGAATGATGCGGCGCTGGCGGCGAAGATCGAGGCCGATCTGGCCTGCCCCTGCACCATGGTGGACTCCATTACCCCCGCGACCGACGACGCCCTGCGCGAGCGGGTCAATGCGGCGGTTGGCCTCCAAGACGCCTGGCCGATCCAGCGCGAAGCCTTCACTCAGTGGGTGATTGAGGAACACAACCACGACGGCGGTCCGGACTGGGCCTCGGTTGGCGTCATCCTGACCGACAATGTCCCGGCCTATGAGCGCGCGAAGCTGCGTCTGCTCAACGGCCCCCATTCGACGATCGCCTATACCGGCCTCCATAAGGGCATCGAGAGCGTGTCCGAAGCCATGAAGGACGCGGAGCTGGCGCAACTGGCGCGTGACCTGATGTTGAGCGACGTAGTGCCGCTGCTGGAAGCCCCGAAGGGCCTTGACCTGAATGCCTATTCCGAAGCGATTCTGAAACGCTTCCGCAACCCTGCCATCCGTCACCTACTGTCGCAAATCGCCTGGGACGGCTCGCAAAAGCTGCCGATCCGCCTCCTGTCGTCCCTGTCCGAGGCGCTGGAAAAGGGGCAGGATGTGAGCCGCTTTGGCGTACCGCTGGCCGCGTGGATGCGCTTTATCCGTGCGAAGGCTGTGGCCGGTGAGACGATCACCGATCCCCTGGCCGATGAGCTGATCGCCCTGGGCAAGGGGCTGAAAGATGAGCTGTCAGACGTGGCGACCTGCCTTGCCTACCGCAAGGTCTTCCCTGAAGCGCTGGCTAATGACCCCCGCGTTATCGCCGCCGTCGAAGGGGCCTATCAGACGCTCCTGTCCCGAGAACAGGTGGCCGCGTAGGAAGCCCTTTACCGCATCACCTTTAAAGCGGAACGATTCCATCAGAGCGAAATGACTTTAGGTGGGGTCATTCCGCTCAAGCCGCTGTTAAGTCGGCGGCCAAGGTGGTGCAGCTCTTAGCCGGCGAGGGGCTAAACTCATCTGGATCAA
Organism: Asticcacaulis excentricus CB 48; assembly: GCF_000175215.2. NCBI lineage: Bacteria > Pseudomonadati > Pseudomonadota > Alphaproteobacteria > Caulobacterales > Caulobacteraceae > Asticcacaulis > Asticcacaulis excentricus. The sequence goes on from NC_014816.1 coordinate 476,726, forward strand.
TACTGTTTCCACCCAAAACAAGATGTTCCAGAAATCATTCCGCTTCAAAATGGAAACGCCGTGGCCGACTTGATCCACTCATCTACGGACAGGGTCTTGGTCACTGGAGGCGCCGCGCGTTCGCGGCAATTCGGGCGTTCGCACAGCCGGCACATGGGCCCGGTTTCGACCGCCGCCGGGGTGTTGAGGTCGAGCCCCTTCGCATAGACCAGCTTTTCGGCGTATTTCAACTCGCAGCCCAGCCCCAGCGCCTGCTCGCTGTAGGCCCCGCCATCCCAGCCGCGCAGGCCCCGGTCGAGCGTGCGCGCCAGCGTGAAATAACGCGCCTTGTCCGGCGTTTCGATCACCTGGGTGAGGATGCGGCCCGGCGACTGAAAGGCCTGATGCAGGTTCCAGCGCGGGCAGGCCCCGCCAAAGCGCGAGAAGGGGAACCTGCCCGCCGCAAAGCGTTTGGAGACATTGCCTGCGGAATCGATGCGCATCATGAAAAAGGGCACACCGCGGCGGCCGGGCTGTGACAGGGTGGTCAGGCGGTGCGCCGCCTGCTCGAAACTGACGCCGAACGGGGCGCGCAGCAGTTCCAGATCGTAGCCACAGGTTTCGGCCGCCTCATGAAAGCGGCTATAGGGCATCAGGGTCGCTGCCGTCAGATAGTTGAGCAGCGCGATCTTGAACAGCCGCGCCGAGGCGAGGTCTGGCGCCTTGGCGCGTTCGACGCGTGCATTCAGCTCTGTGCCATGTAACGACAGGGCCAGTTGATAGACGATGGCGAAGGCGCGCGAGGAGGGGGCGAGCGTCTCCGACAGCATCAGGCGACGCCGGTGCGGATCGTAGCGCCGCTGATAGATGAGCATGACCGAGGCCGGCATGAAGCGTACGCCGATACCGAATTCGCTTTGCAGCCGACGTTCGGCAGCGGCTTCGAGCGTGTGGGGATCGCCGCCCAGCGCCTCGAACAAAGCCTCGCCGCGTTCATCGAAGTCCGGGAAGTAGTTATTGGCCGCCTGTACCTGATCGCGCGTCCAGTCGGCGGGCGAATGTTCGTTGAGGATTTCCGCCGAACTGAGGTCGATCACCTCTCTCACCTTGCGTTCCTTATAGGCGCGATAAAGCCGCAGCATGGCCTCGGCCACTGTGGGGGAGGCGGCGACCAGATCGGCAATTTCACGGCGCGGTGCGTGCAGGTCCTTGAACAACGGATCGCTCAGCACTTCGGCCAGATCGGCCTCACCCGACGGATCGGCCTCCGCGGTGAAGGTGCGCATATCGAGATCATAGGTCGAGGCCAGCTTCAGCAGCACCTGCGCCGTCACCGGGCGCTGATTGCGCTCCAGATGGTTGAGATAAGAGGGCGACACGCCGAGGTCTTCGGCCATGCGCGTCTGGGTCAGGTTCAGGTCGTGCCGCAGGCGTTTGACGCGGCCGCCGAGGAAGAGTTTGCGATCAAGTTCCGACATGGCCTAGTCCACGACCTTCAACTGAATTTGCCCGCCATTTGGGACATCCTTAATGTGAAAAGCGACATGGCCCGCCGAAGCCATCACCTGATCCGTGGGAGCTTGAGCTATGTTGTCTACGGCATATTCGCCGCCCAGAGGTGTCCAGAGCTTTAGACAGTAGCTGTAGCCCTCATGTAGATCGCCAATGGTATCGCGTGCCATTTCGACCAAGCGTTCCATTTTCCAATCCACCTGAAAATCCGCGTCCTGCAACACCAGTCTATAATTCGCGTCATCACGGGCAATGGGTTCGCACAAGAGGTCTTCGGGGCATATTCTCCGGTACTGGCCATCCAAAGAGCGAAACAGAACATTTCCGAAGGCATTCACCGCCATCACCTGATCGACTTCGAAGCCAAGCCAGCCCCATTCCTTTTGAATGATGTCGCGCATGTTTCTGACGGCCTGAGCAAGTGAGACTTTGAAGTCATTTAGTCACAATTTTACAAATTCAACAAGGTCGGGTTTTGCCAAATGACCCGGTATTCACCCGCTAATCTCTCCATTATCGCTCATTTCTAGCGCTTAATCGTCCCATCAACAGCGCGGCCCAGCCGCCGGAAAGGAGACGTATTATGACAAATTCACCCTTTTTCACACCGTTTCTGAGCCCATTCGATCTTGTGGCTGCCTATGCGTCCTCGTTCGGCGCTGCGGCCGTTCTGTCGCGTCAGGCCGCCCTGATGGCTCACCGCGAAAGCCTCAATCCCACCACCCCCCGGCCGGAGCGTCGGGATACGGAGACCCTGTCATGACCACTTTCGAGCACCTGGTGCCCAACGCCCCGAAGGGACGCTTCAACGGCATTACCCGTCCTTACACGCCGCAGGAGGTCGAAAAGCTGCGGGGTTCGGTGTGGGTCCGCAACACGCTGGCCGAGCGCGGGGCCAACCGCCTGTGGCAGCTGCTGCACGAGGAGCCCTTTATCAATGCGCTGGGTGCCGTCACCGGCAATCAGGCCATGCAGATGGTGCGCGCCGGGCTCAAGGCCATCTACCTCTCTGGCTGGCAGGTCGCGGCGGACGCCAACACCGCTTCGGCCATGTATCCGGACCAGTCGCTTTACCCGGCCAATGCCGCACCGGAACTGTGCCGCCGCATCAACCGCACGCTTCAGCGCGCCGATCAGATCGAGCATTCTGAAGGCGGCGCGAAACGCGACTGGTTCGCCCCCATCGTCGCCGACGCTGAGGCCGGCTTCGGCGGGCCCCTCAACAGTTTTGAGATTATGAAGGCCTTTATCGAGGCCGGGGCGGCAGGCGTGCATTTTGAGGATCAACTGGCTTCTGAAAAGAAGTGCGGCCACCTCGGCGGTAAGGTGCTGATCCCGACCCAGGCGCATGAGCGCAATCTGATTGCGGCCCGGCTGGCGGCCGACGTGCTGGGGGTGCCGACGCTTACCGTGGCGCGCACCGATGCCGAGTCGGCGCAGCTCATTACGTCTGATATTGACGAGCGCGACCATCCATTCATCGACCGCGACAGCCGCACGCCGGAAGGCTTCTTCCGTCTGAAGCCCGGAACGGGGCTCGATCATTGCATCGCTCGCGGTCTAGCCTATGCCAAATACGCCGACCTGCTGTGGTGGGAAACCTCGCACCCGGACCTTGACGATGCGCGCCGCTTTGCCGAGGCCGTGCACAAGGTTCATCCGGGCAAGCTCTTGGCCTATAACTGCTCGCCGTCCTTCAATTGGAAGGCGAAGCTGGACGAGGCGACGATCGCCAGATTCCAGCGCGAGTTAGGGGCTATGGGCTACAAGTTCCAGTTCGTAACGCTGGCCGGCTTCCACTCGCTGAATAACGGCATGTTCGAACTGGCCTCCGGGTACCGCGACCGCGGCATGGCGGCCTATTCCGAGCTTCAGCAGCGTGAATTCGCCAATGAGGCGGCGGGCTATACCGCTACCCGTCACCAGCGCGAGGTCGGTACCGGTTATTTCGACAAGATCGCCATGACCATCACGAATGGTCAGTCCTCGACGACCGCCTTGAAGGACTCGACCGAAACCGCTCAATTTCAAACAGAGCCCGCAGAGTAAAACCCGCACAATAAAGGAGAGTGCCGCATGAACGCCTACACCCGTCCTGATGCCATTATCGACTTCTGCCTCGCGCCGCTGAACCTCAATGCGGATGCGGCCGCTACGCAAGAGACTCGTCGCCGCCTTGAACACGTCCTTCGGACCTATCAGCTTAAGCTGGCGCAGCCGGTCGAGGTCGATTTCACCCGTATGCCCACCCTGACTATCAATGAGGCGGCTCACGGATACGAGTAGGGGCGTCACCCCTGACAGAAATGACGCCTTTTCCACCTGCCCCTTCGCTGAACCTCGGCGGAGGGGCTTTGTTCATTTGACGCGCGGCGCGGCTTTCAGTAAGGCTTGGCCAACCTCCCTGAGTTAGCTGGGCCTTATGTCTATGAGCACCGTTCCTCCTCCTGAAGTCATCTATGTCGATGGTCACAAGGTCGCCTGCAATGGCGGCGGTGGCGCGCTGGGTCACCCTATGGTCTATCTGGAACTCGGGGCCAATGGTGAGGTCGAATGCGGCTATTGCGACCGAAAGTTCGTGCATAAGGACCATGCGCACGAGTATCAAAGCCCGGCACCGCGCCCCGAGGGCGACCACTAAAGCCAGCGGATCTGAGGTCATCAGTTCCGCTCTTTGGTCTTTTGTTTAGCGCACTTTTTCATCCAAGAAGTGCGTCCCACTTTTTTGGAAAGTGCTCTGATGAGATATCTTCACACGATGATCCGCGTGAAAGATCTGGACGCGGCGCTCGATTTTTATTGTCGCGGTCTGGGTCTATTCGAAGTGCGCCGCACGGTGAGCGAAAAGGGCCGCTTTACGCTGGTCTTTCTGGCCGCGCCGCTGGATTCAGCCACAGCGACAGTAAATGGTGGCGACCGCGCCGCGCCGCATGTCGAGCTGACCTACAACTGGCCGGACGAAAATGGTAATGTCGAAGATTATACGGGCGGGCGCAATTTCGGGCACCTGGCGTATGAGGTCGATGACATCTATGCTGCCTGTCAGCACCTGATAGATATGGGCGTCGTGATCAACCGTCCGCCGCGCGATGGCAACATGGCCTTTGTGCGCTCTCCGGACGGTATCAGCATCGAACTGCTGCAAAAGGGGGCACCCAAAGCGCCGCAGGAACCGTGGGCCAGTATGCCCAATATAGGGAGCTGGTAGAGGTTTAGCTGAGAGAAACACGAAAAGCCGTTGGGAATTCCCAGCGGCTTTTTGGTGGCTTCGACTGGCCACCCACTCGTCATGTGGCTTGCGCCTAATGCCACCCTCCCCGCCAGCGGAGAGGTGTAAGAGGAGGTGGGGCTATCTTCCTGCCAATCCCTGACCCACAGATTGGGTATGGGGAATTGGCATCGTGCACGGATGGCTTTATTAAGCCTGCACGCCCCGCCCGAAACCCTTCTTGAAGCGAGCCCTCATGTCCCCCAAACGCCTCGTCCTGATCGACGGTTCCGGCTATATCTTCCGCGCCTATCACGGCCTGCCGCCCCTGACGCGCAAGTCCGATGGTTTGCCGGTTGGGGCGGTGTCGGGCTTTTGCAACATGTTGTATAAGCTCATCAAAGAGAACCGTGGCGAGGATGCACCGTCGCATCTGGCAGTAATTTTCGACGCCGGGGCGCACACCTTCCGCAATGACCTCTATGATCAGTACAAGGCGCATCGACCGCCCCCCCCCGAAGACCTGATCCCGCAATTCCCCCTGATCCGTCAGGCGACCAGGGCCTTTGGTATCCACAATGTCGAACTTCTGGGCTTTGAAGCCGACGACCTGATCTGCACCTATGCGCATCTGGCCGTGCAGCAGGGCTTCGAAGTCACCATCATCTCGTCCGACAAGGACCTGATGCAAGTGGTAAATGACCACGTCTCCATGCTTGATCCGGTCAAAGGCACACATGTCGGGCGCGAGCAGGTCATCGAAAAGTTCGGTGTGCCGCCGGAGCTGGTCGTTGATGCGCAGGCCCTGATCGGCGATTCCACCGACAATGTCCCCGGTGCGCCCGGCATCGGGATCAAGACTGCCGCCCAGCTTATCCTCGAATACGGCTCGCTCGATGCGCTGCTTAAGCGCGCGCACGAGATCAAACAGCCCAAGCGCCGCGAGGCCCTGACCGACTTCCGCGATCAGATCCTGATGTCGCGTGAGCTGGTGCGTCTGCGCTGTGATGTGCCACCGCCGTGCCCGATCGAGGAATTTGCCCTGAAAGACCCCAATGCTGCCGAACTGGGGGCGTTTCTGGCCGAGATGGAGTTCACCTCTCTAGCGCGTCGCGTCGGCGGATCGCTGGCGACGCTCGAAACCGCGCAGGCGGCACCGCGCGATCTCACGGCACCTGTGTCTAAGCCTCTGTTTGGCACGATGGCTCAGGTGAGCGCACCGCGCCCGGCCACTCCCGAAGCGCTGCTAACGCCGGTCGATTACAGCGCCTATCAGTGTGTTCAGGACATAGAGGCGCTGAAGGCCTATCTGGTGCAATGCCGGGCAGCGGGTGTGTTTGCCGTTGATACGGAAACCGACTCTCTGTCGGCCACCGCGTCGGGTCTGGTCGGCGTTTCTCTGAGCTGCGCGCCGGGGTCGGGGGTCTACATCCCGCTGTCGCATCAGTCGGACGACGGTGGTCTGGCCTTGTCTGGGGATGAGTTTAAACAGATCGCCCTGGTCGAAGCTTTGGCCGAACTCAAACCGCTGCTCGAAGACCCGACAGTGCTGAAGGTGGGGCAGAATATCAAATACGACCTGTCGGTCTTTGCGCGCTATGGTATCCGGGTTGCGCCCTATGACGACACCATGCTGATCTCCTACGTGCTCGAAGGCGGCCTGCACGGACATGGCATGGATGAGTTGTCTGAGCTGCACCTGGGCCACACGCCCATCCCGTTCAAGCAGGTAGCCGGCACGGGCAAGAGCGCCAAATCGTTCAAATTCGTCGATCTGAAGCCGGCCACCGAATACGCCGCCGAAGACGCTGACATCACGCTGCGTTTGTGGCATGTGCTCAAGCCGCAACTGGCGCAAAAGCGACTTCTGACCGTCTATGAGACTTTGGAACGCGCGATGCCGACGGTCCTGTCGGACATGGAACTGGCTGGCGTGCGCATCGATCCGCAGGTGCTGCGCCTTCTCTCTCAGGACTTTGGCGTGCGCATGGGGGAGATCGAGACAGAGGCGCACACGGTGGCCGGTCATCCGTTCAATCTCAATTCGCCGCAGCAACTGGGGGCCATCTTTTTCGATGAAATGGCTCTGCCGGGCGGCAAGAAGACCGCGACAGGTCAGTGGGCGACCGATGTCAAGGTGCTGGAAGAGATCGCCGAAAAGGGCACGCACGATCAGGGCCAGCGTTTGGCGCGTCTGCTGCTCGATTATCGTCAGATGGCCAAGCTGAAAGGCACCTATACGGACGCCTTGGTCGAATATGCCGATCCGCAGACCCAACGCATCCATACCTCCTATCAACTGGCTTCGACCACCACAGGCCGATTGTCTTCCAACGAACCCAACCTGCAAAACATTCCCATCCGCACGCTGGAAGGGCGCAAAATCCGTACCGCCTTTGTGGCGCGTGCGGGCCACAAGCTGATCTCGGCTGACTACTCTCAGATTGAGTTGCGCCTGCTGGCGCATATTGGCGACATCGGCCAGCTCAAGAAGGCGTTTCAGGACGGCATCGACATTCACGCTCTGACGGCGTCGGAAATGTTTGGAGTCCCGGTCGAAGGTATGCCGTCCGAAGTGCGTCGCCGTGCCAAGGCCATCAATTTCGGTATCATCTACGGCATTTCGGCTTTTGGTCTGGGCAATCAGCTCGGCATCGACAATCAGGAGGCGGGTCGCTACATCAAGACCTATTTCGAGCGCTTCCCCGGTATCAAGGCCTATATGGACGCGGCGAAAGAACAGGTGAAGGCGACGGGCTATGTCGAAACCATCTTCGGCCGGCGCATCCACATCCCCGACATTCACGCCAAGTCGGCGGGTCAACGCGCCTTTGCAGAGCGCGCGGCGATCAATGCGCCTATTCAGGGTACCGCCGCCGACATCATCCGCCGTGCCATGATCCGTATGCCGGGAGCGCTTGAAGCCGCGGGCCTGACCACAACCATGTTGCTTCAGGTGCACGACGAACTGATCTTCGAGGCCCCCGAAGCCGAGGTCGAAGCTGCCAAGGCGGTGATCGTAGAGGTGATGAAACACGCGGCGCTACCGGCGCTCGACATCTCCGTCCCGCTGGAGGTCGAGGCCAAGGCGGCGGACAACTGGGATGAAGCGCATTGATGGACTCGCAATAAAATCCCTGGCTATGGCTCGGTATTTGATTGCACGAGGTCAGGTTTATGGTTTCGATAGCCGATGATATTTCGTTAGCGGGAAAGGCGTTCATGGCTTTTGTCATGTCGCCGGACCGCGTCGCACAAGCATCGACCGATAAAATCGAAGCTCTGATCCGGCACCTCGATTGGCTGGCTATGGCCATGCACGATACCGAGCCCGACAGTTTCGATCCAGCAGAATATCCCGAACCCGCGCTGCCAAAATTTGAAACGATATATCAAGCTGTTCAGTCGGGCTTTTCTGAACTCAGACCGTACACTTTTATCATATTGGATGCGCAGAGCGGCGTGAGTAAAAAGCCCTGGGAGCAAGACCCATGGGACGATTTGACGGATATATACCGAGATTTGTTCGACGGTATTTGGCGCATGGAACACACCTCTCGTTCTGACGGGTTGTTTGAACTGTCACTTAGCTACAGATCGCATTGGTGCGCACACTTGCGAGCCTTGCAGGCTTATCTTCAAACCCTCACGGTTGCCTGACCCTACTTCCGCATACCGGCACTCTTGTCGCGCACGGGGCGGAATTCCGAACCGGCCTTCCATTGCGGCCAGTCGTGGCTATAAGCCAGATCACGCCCCAGCCGGTAGGCGAGGTCGATATCTTCGACCGCGCCGCTGAGGTCCCAGTCGGCGCTCCACGCATCGCAGGTCTTGTGATAGCAGTTGGTCGTATAGTCGGCGACCCAGCGCTCGCCGGCGGCCCGCCCACCTTCGGCGAGATCGGCCCCGCCGCCCAGACCCATAATTAGCAGGGTTGGTACGCCGCGCTTGGCTACCGAAAAATGGTCGGCACGGTAGAACAGGCCGCGTTCGGGGGCAGAATCGGGGGTCAGGGTACGCCCCTGATGCGCCGCCAGCGTCGCCAGACGGTCCTCCAGATCGTTCTGACCCATGCCGATCAGCACCAGGTCCTTAGCCTTGCCCGCCGTTTGCAGCACGTCCAACGTGATATTGGCTACTGTCGTTTCCAGCGGATAGGTTGGGCGGTTGGCATAGGTTTCTGAGCCCAGCAGCCCGCGTTCTTCGGCGGTCCATAGCGCAAAGACGATGCTGCGGTCGGGCTTCGGCCCTTGCGCAAAGTGACGCGCGATTTCCAGCACGGCGGCGGTCCCCAACCCGTCATCATTGGCGCCGGGGCGGATGGTGCGGCCCTGCGCGTCCGCTGGCCCGATGCCATAGGCGTCCCAGTGTGCGCCGTACAGGATTGACTCGTCCGGACGGGTTTTGCCGGGGAGGCGGGCGACGACGTTATGGCTCTGCACCCGATCGCTCTTCACCGCGGCCTCAATCGACAGGCGCGCGTCCCCGATAGCGACCGGTTTAAAATCATCCCGACGCGCCGCTACGCGCAGCGCCTTGAGGTCCAGCCCGGCCTTGCGGAAAAGGTCCTCGGCTGCCGCGCCGCTCAACCAGCCCTGAACCGGCACGGCCTGAAGCGCATCGGGTTGGCGCACTACGTCAAAGACTTCGGAATGCGGTGCGATGACCGTGCTCCAGCCATAGCCCGCGCCCGGCGTGTCGTGGATGATCAGGGCACCGGCGGCCCCCAGACGCGCGGCAATCTCATACTTATAGACCCAGCGCCCATACCACGTCATGGCCCGGCCTCCGAAACGCTCGGCCACCGGCTCACCGGCGGCGGCTTCGAAATCCGGATCATTGATCAGGAAGACGGCGATCTTGCCTTTGAGGTCCACGCCTTTGAAATCGTCGCGCTGGCGCTCCGGGGCCTTCACGCCGTAGCCGACAAATACCAGAGGCAGGTCCTTGACCGACAGCTTCTCGACCGGGCGCGCCGTGGCCAGATAGATGTCTTGCTCGTGGGTAAGGGGCTGTACCCCCGCTGGCGTGCGCAGGTTCAGCAGCGAAGGGGTCGCCAGGCGCGTATGGGTCAGTGGTACGGTCTGAAGATAGGTGCCGTTCTCACCACCGGGCTCAAGACCCAGCGCATTGAAGCGTTCGCTCAGCCAGGCGACGGTCTTGGCTTCGCCGGCTGTACCGGGGGCGCGCCCTTCAAAGGCATCGGAGGCCAGCACTTTTACGTCTTGCGAAATCCGCGCGCCGTCAATACTGCCGGACACCTGCGCCAGCGCCCCATTGGCCGCAAAGCTGGTGATCAGTCCGAGACAGATCAGCGTGCGTTTCATGTGCGGCTCCTGCGGCAAGACGATGTTTATAGGCCTGCCCTTTGACGATGCGCAATTGGCATTTGCCCCTGCGGCCTTGGCCCGATAAGCTGAGACCATGACGACTGTAAAACGCCTCGATCATTTCAACATTCAAACCCACGATATGGCGGGCACCATCGCCTTCTATGCCGATCTGCTGAACCTTGAGGCACGCACGGCGCCAGAGCGTGACCCAGCGGACCGCATGTGGCTTTACGACTCCGGCAATCGTGCCGTGATCCATCTTAACCGTTTTGGCACTGACAACACCATCCCGCGTGAAGTGCTGCCCGGTAACCCGACCGGGGCGATCCATCATATCGCCTTTGAATGCGACGGCTATGAGGAGACCGTGAATAAGCTTAAGGTTATGGGGCTCTACTATGCGACGAACGATATTGCGCGCATTTCTTTGCGACAGATTTTTGTCGCTGACCCTAACAATGTGCTGCTGGAACTCAATTTCCGCGGGTGATATTTCATTATTTACAAAACGATGTGCGGGCGTTTCGTTTTAAAACTCTCATTTATACTATAGTTAACCTTCCGTTTAGCATTAATACGGAAAAGCTGGAAGCGTATACTTTTTGCCCTCCTGTATTTTCCGTGTGCTCAATGTTCAAAAATCTCACCATTCGCGCGCGTATCGTCGCGGCCTTCGCCCTGATCCTTTTCGCTACGGCGGGACTGGGGGTGTTCAGTGTCAGTCAGTTGAACGCCGTCAACCGCTCGGTCGATGATCTGGGCTCGAACTGGCTGCCGACGGCCAATACGCTGGGTGACGCTTCGCAAACCTTTGAACTGATGCGCCTGCGTCAATCGCAACTGCTGATCGTCGCTGAGGCCGAGCGTCCGGAAATCGTCGAAAATATCGCCAAGGCGTCTAAGGACCTCGAAGAGACGCTTGAGAGCTACAAGACGATGATCTCCAACGGCGAGGAGCAGGCGCTGGCCGACAAGATCTACGGCACGATGCAGGGCTACCGCACCAACAGCCAGCGCTATCTTGATCTGGTGTCGGCGGGCGATATGGTGACTGCACAATCCTTCTTTATGAACGATATGCAGGCTCAGGCCCGCACCCTGCGCGACGCTATTCGTGCCGATCGTGCGTATCAGGTCGAAGAAGGCAACAAGGCCGCGGCTAAGGGTATCGCCACGGGCAAATCGGCCGCTACACTGATCCTGATCGCACTGGCCGGGACGGCGGTGTTTGCTGCCCTGATCGGCTTTTTGATGATTCGCGGCGTCTCCGTGCCGATCGCGCGCATGTCGGACGTGATGAAGGCCCTGTCGGGCGGTCAGGCGGACGTGAAGGTACCCAATCTGGGTGAACGTAACGAAATCGGTCAGATGGCGGCTTCTGTCGAAGTCTTCCGCGATGGCCTGATCCGCAACCGAGCGCTGGAAGTCGAAGCGGCCAAGGCTCGTGACGAGTCCGAATATCAGCGCAAGCAGGCAATGCGTGATCTGGCTGCCGATTTCGAAGGCGCTATTGGTGGCGTAGTAGAAATGGTGTCCTCCGCCGCGACGGAAATGCAGGCCACGGCGGCGCAACTGACCGCTTCGGCGCAGGAATCCTCAGCGCAGGCACAGTCGGTGTCGGCGGCAGCCGAAGAGGCGGGCACCAATGTGACCTCGGTGGCCGGTTCGGCTGAGGAACTGGGGGCTTCTGTCTCGGAGATAAGCCGTCAGGTGCAGCATTCGCTTACCAAGGCACGCGAAGCCGTCACCGAGGCCGAAGCCACCTCGGCCATTGTCAACGAACTGTCAGAAGCCGCAGGCCGCATCACCGGTATCGTGGACATGATTTCGGGCATTGCGTCGCAAACCAACCTGCTGGCGCTCAATGCCACCATCGAATCGGCCCGAGCCGGTGAGGCCGGGAAGGGCTTTGCCGTCGTCGCCGCCGAAGTGAAGACGCTGGCCACTCAGACGGCCCGTGCCACCACGGAGATCAATCAGCAGATCGCTGGTATTCAGGCGACCACCGAACAGGCGGTGCGAGCTATCGGAAACATCTCGCAAACCATCCGCATCATCAACGAGTCCTCCGCCACCATCGCCGCCGCGGTGGAGCAGCAGGGCGCGGCGACGGGCGAGATCGTACAGGCGGTCAATCAGGCCTCGATGGGCACGACCGAGGTGACGCAAAGCATCACCGGTGTCGCGCGTTTGGCAGAAGAAACCGGGATGGGCGCCTCTCAGGTGCTCAATGCCTCCTCCGAACTGGCGCAACAGGCGGAGATGTTGCGGGCACAGGTCAACGGCTTCCTGGCGCAGGTGCGCGCGGCGTAGTACTGAGGGGGAGGGGAAATGAGTTTGGGTACGCCTTCCAAGATTGTCTCATCTGTCTGACGCAAATGAGACAGTCTCGCGTTTTTGACCTCCGGATGAGGTCGGGCTGAAGCAAGATTTGGCCCTTACAAGATTACCGCGGCCCTCTCTCAAAAGTTTTATAATCCGCACGCACACTTTTTTAACCCTGTTTTTACAGTTTCGGATAACGCTCCTCTTTGAATTGTTTGGGCCTGCGGCACAATTATTCAGAGGGGATGATGTTCAAAAACTTTTCTATCCGGTTACGGATTATCGCTGCCTTTTCGGTTGTCCTTGCCTGCACGCTGGGACTGGGTCTGTTCGCCATCAACCGTCTGGCCATCGTCAATGGATCCCTTAATGATCTCGCCACCCACTGGCTGCCCGCCTCTCACAGCCTAGGCGAAGCCGGTCAGAGTTTTGAACTGGCCCGATTTCGCCAGCTTCAGCTTTCGACTGTTCCAGAGTCTGAACGGTCGGAAATTCGCGACAGCGTTAATCAGGAATTGGCTCAGCTGACGCAAGCCATAGAAGGCGGTACGCGCCACCTGACCAGCCCGGAGGAGCGGGCGCAGTCGGAGAAAATCCGCACAGAACTCAAAACCTACATGGCCAATAGCGAGCATTATGCCGGGTTGATTGACACCGGTGACATGGCCGCGGCTCAGGCCTATTTCTCGCAAGAAATGCGCACACAGGCCCGCGTACTTCGCAATTATATTCAAGAAGCCCGCGCCTACCAGGTGGAGGCCGGCAACAAGGCCGCCGCTCATGGCATGGAACAAGGCGCGACGGCCCGCACCCTGATCCTGATCGCGCTGTGCGTGACCGCCCTAAGTGCGGCCCTAATCGGCTTCATGATGATCCGCGCCGTCTCTGTCCCGATTGCGCGGATGTCGGACGTTATGAAGGCCCTGTCGGGCGGTCAGGCGGACGTAAAGGTACCCAATCTGGGTGAACGGAACGAAATCGGTCAGATGGCGGCTTCTGTTGAGGTCTTCCGCGATGGCCTGATCCGCAACCGAACACTGGAAGCCGAAGCGGCCAGGGCTCGTGAAGAGTCCGAGCATCAGCGCAGGCAAGCGATGCAGGATCTGGCGGCAGACTTCGAAGGGGCCATCGGGGGCGTGGTCGAAATGGTATCCTCCGCCGCGACGGAAATGCAGGCCACGGCGGCGCAGTTGTCCGCATCGGCGCAGGAATCCTCGGCAAAGGCACAATCGGTTTCCGCTGCGGCCGAGCAAGCCGGAAGCAGTGTCACCTCTGTGGCCGGGTCAGCCGAAGAACTGGGGGCTTCGATCTCTGAAATCAGCCGTCAGGTGCGTCACTCGCTTAGCAAGGCGGGCGAAGCGGTCATGGAGGCCGAAGCCACCTATGCTATCGTCAATGAGCTGTCGGGTGCGGCAGGTCGCATCACGAGCATCGTGGACATGATCTCGAGTATCGCCTCGCAGACCAACCTGCTGGCGCTCAACGCCACAATCGAATCGGCGCGCGCCGGTGAAGCGGGCAAGGGCTTTGCCGTTGTCGCCGCCGAAGTGAAGACGCTGGCCACCCAGACGGCCCGTGCCACTACTGAGATCAATCAGCAGATCGCTGGTATTCAGGCGACCACCGAACAGGCGGTCCGAGCTATCGAAAACATCTCGCATACCATCCGTATCATCAACGAGTCCTCCGCCACCATCGCCGCCGCAGTAGAGCAGCAGGGCGCTGCCACCAGCGAGATCGTATTGTCCGTAACTCAGGCTTCAACCGGCGCGATTGACGTGACGCAAAACATTACGGGCGTGGCCCGAATGGCTGAAGAAACCGGCACGGGCGCGTCTCAGGTGCTGAGTGCTTCGTCCGAACTGGCGCAACAGGCAGCGAAGTTGCAGGCGCAAGTCAACGGCTTTTTGGCGCAGGTGCGCGCGGCGTAGAATAGCTGTTTTTTGGAGCGGAAAGCCCGGTGATTTTGCCGGGCTTTTTTGTGCTTATGCCGCCAGACCAGCCTGCACCAGAAGGGGTTTGAGCCGGACCAGCGCCGCCGGGTCTTCCATCAGGCTGGCGCGCACATCAGCTACGCGCAACTGCTTCATGACTTCCGCCTTGGCCAGTTCGCTGAGTGCGCCCAGCGGCCCCGACTGACCGGTGGCAAGACCCAGCAGGGCCGCCATCCGCTGAAGAGGCGATTTCGAACCTTTCAGGATATGCGGGATCAACTGCACATCGCTGGCGATCTGTACGCCGATTTGCCCCAGCCGCGCATGAGCGGCATCGGTATCGCTTTCACCCAGCGCCGCCTTTGTGATGCGCCGTTGCAGCAGGGCCAACAACTGAAGCCGCTGCCCCGCTGGGCGTTTGGGATCACGCAGGTCCGTTTCAAATCGATGCGCTGTCAGGGCCGACAACAGCCAGCGCGCCGCTTGTTTTTTATTAGCCGTCCCGACCACGTTCTCACACAGCCACAACAGACGCTCGATCTCTTCGAGGCAGTGTGGTGCCGACCGCGTCAGCCCTTCGACGAAGGCGCTCGACACCAGCATTTTGGAGCGTTCGATAAAGGCGTCGGAAATGTCTTCGCGCTCGACCTGCTGCTGGCTGCCGGCCGTGAGTGCCAGCGCCATGGCGCGCAGGAGGTCGATTTCGCCCACCGGATTGTCTGGCATCAGCCGCTTTACGCCCCGCAGTTCGCCTAGCACGTTACGAAACGCCTGAAGGCGCAGGTCGCGGAAATGGCCGTCACGGATCAGACGTGCAAACTCTTCAAGGTGCGCAGGCGGCGGCGGTAAGGCACGCCCAATGCCCGAATCGACCTGACTGAGGCGTTCGATGGCCTCACCACTGACCATATGGGTCAGAAAAGCCAGACCTTCGCCTAGGCTGATGTCGCTTCCCAGAATTTCCGCCAGACCGCCTTTGCGCGCAAAAAGCTCGATGATAGGCGTTTCAATGACGTCGACCGCCCATTTCAGTTCCGGCTTACTGACTATGGTGGCAGCGATACGCGTCAGCGGGATCAGCTTGCGCCCGGCACTGCGGTCTGCGCCCATCAGCTTGGCTACCGCGCCGCCAAAGGCGTAGCCACGCTCTGGCGATTGTCCGATGCGCGCGACCTGAGCCGCAATATCGCCGTCGAGGTCGATATCACCGAACACTTTTTTGCGCCCGTCGCCGATCACGCGGTTAATGGCCTTATCCGTCAGATTGGTCCAACGGCGCATAATCTCGTGGATCGAGGCCCCAGTTTCTTCAGATTCGGGGATGGCGACCTTCTGAATGGCATGCGTCAGGTCATTGGTCGAAACGTCCAGCCGCTCACAAAGGACGGGACTGTGCAGCAATTCGAACACCGTCGCCCCCTGACGCCGCAGCCAGTCTTCGAGCACGCGGGCAATGGTCTCACGGGCGTGGCGGCTATAGAGGTCCTGCGGCGAGGTGCAGATGGGCTCGGCACTGCTGGCGACCTTCGGTTTGCTGCGCGTTTCAGGCAGCCCCTCGGTGAGGACGGTATAGGTGCGAAACTCCCCGGTATCGTCGGAAAAGACTTCCTTGGTCACCTTGATGGCGGCGGCGCGACGGGCATTCAGTAGCTCACGTGCCTGTGCGATAGCGGCGTCGCGGTCTTCCAGCGCATTTTGCAGCACCCAGCCCGATTGCGGCGTCTTTCGCGAAAAGATTTCGTAGTGGATCTGACCGGCCATAAAGCCTCAAGCGTGACGTCAAGAATTGGCTCTTTATGACGCGGGTGTCACAAACCCTGCCATTCGCGTCGAAATATGGACGAATCCTGTTAAATTAACGTTGAAGCGACGTCGGGGCCTGATTATCACCCCGGAGTGGCCTATATTTGGTCAACAATTGAGTGTTTGCCGTAAACGGCGTTATATGTTGCGCCACAGGTAAGACAACCGGAGGGCTTATGGCCAGAATTACCCTTGTCGATGATGACGAAAACATTGTCACCAGCGTTTCGCTGGCGCTGGAGAGCGGCGGACATACGGTGCAGGCCTATCACGACGGCGCGACCGGTCTGGCCGCACTGGAAAAGGACCCGCCCGATCTGGCGATCCTTGATGTGAAGATGCCGCGCATGGACGGCATGGAGGTGCTGCGACGCCTGCGCATGAATTCCAACCTGCCGGTGATCATCCTGACGTCGAAGGATGATGAGATCGACGAAGTGCTGGGCTTCAACCTCGGCGCTGACGACTATATGCACAAGCCCTTCTCGCAGCGCCTGCTTCTGGAGCGCGTGAAGGCCGTGCTGCGCCGAGCCGGCGTCGTCGATCAATCCGAGCCGCCTGAAACGCAGGAAGCGCTGAACGCCAAGTCGCTGAAGCGTGGTAAGCTGGTCATGGATGCCGCGCGCCACGAATGCACCTGGGAGGGCAAGCCCGTGCGCCTGACCGTAACCGAGTTCCTGCTGCTGCACGCGCTGGCGCAGCGTCCCGGCTTCGTCAAAAGCCGCGACAACCTGATGGACGCCGCCTATGACGATCAGGTCTATGTCGATGACCGCACCATCGACAGCCATATCAAGCGCATGCGAAAGAAGTTCCGTCTGGTCGATCAGGAGTTTGACTCCATCGAAACCCTCTATGGCGTTGGCTATCGCTATCGCGAAGTGTGACCATGCCGCTTGCCCGCTTCCCTCATACCTGCCCGGCTTTGCCGGAGAGGGGGACCATACGGGCCGCCGCAGGCGCACAGATGCGGTGGTGGTGGGGCCTATTGAGCCCGTCTCCCCAATCCAGTGGGGAGGTATAGATAATGGACGGCACCGAAACCCCGCAGCGCCGCCTTCTGCCGCCCTTTGCGCGCATCGGTTTTTTCCGTGCGCGGCTGGGGCGGCTGATCCTGTTGCTCAATCTGGCCGGGCTGCTGGTGCTGATCACCGGCGCGCTGGTGCTCAATGAATTCCGTCAGGGCCTGATCGACAACCGTAAGGAGTCGTTGATGGCACAGGCGGAGACGATGGGCGAGATCATCGCTGAGGTCGCGACCGCCGGTGATCCGGAGCCCTATCTTGAGCCGCAATATGCCGTGCTGGTACTGGGGCGCTTCATCCCCGCAGAGCAGCGTGCGCGTTTGTTCGATGCCAAGGGGCACGTCCTTACCGACTCCTATTCCGTCTCTGAACAGATCGATGTGCGCAGCCTGCCGCCGGTCGAGGACACCCTGCCCGATACCGAGCGCCGCAAGGCGCGCAATCTGCGGCAGGAAAAGGCGCGTGAGGCGCTAGATGCCGAGGTCAGACAGGCCTTAAGCGGTGAGCCGGTCGCGTCGGTGCGCTATAACGAAAAGGGCGAAAAGGTCGTTTCTGTCTCGGTGCCGCTGAAGCGGGTCAAGGCCATACTGGGCGTCCTGACCATCGAGGCGGGCGACGTGGACACCATCGTCGCGGCGCAGCGCTGGGCCATGCTACCCTTTATTCTAGTGGCGCTGGGCGTCAGTCTCTTTTCATCGCTGCTGCTGCACTGGCTGGTCAGCCGGCCGATCCATCGCCTGTCCGACGCCGCCGATGCCGTTCGGATGCAGAAGGCGCGCACGTTCTCGCTTCCCGATCTGGAATCGCGCCACGATGAGGTGGGGATTCTGGCGCGTTCGCTACAATCCATGACTGAAGCTCTGCAAAAGCGTATGGACGATATCGACCGCTTTGCTGCCGATGTATCGCATGAGATTAAGAACCCCCTGACTTCGATCCGCAGTGCACTGGAGACACTCAGCCTGGTCAAGGACGAGACGGCCAAGGCGCGGCTGATGGCCGTTATCCAGCAGGATGTGCGGCGCGCCGACCGCCTTATCACCGACATTTCCAATGCTTCACGCCTTGACGCCGAATTGGCGCGCGATGTGCCCAAACCCGTCGATGTCGGCGCGCTACTCGAAGACATTGTCTCCCTCTATCAGCATATGCCCGAGGGTGCGGCGGTCAGTCTGGAACGCAAACTGTCCCCGGCGGCGTCAAAGGTGATGGGCCGCGAAGGGCCGCTGGGGCAGGTCTTCCGCAATGTCATCGACAATGCGCGCTCCTTCTCGCCCGAAGGCGGTACGGTGCGCGTTTGCGTCGTCTATTCCGACGCCGACCCGAAGCGCCCGCTGCAAATCGTCATCGAGGACGACGGCCCCGGCATCCCGGCGGAAAACCTGGAGACCATCTTTCAGCGTTTCTATACCTCGCGGCCCAAGGGCACGGATTTCGGCCGCAATTCAGGTCTGGGCCTGTCGATTTCGCGCCAGATCATCGAGGCGCAGGATGGCCGCATCTGGGCCGAGAATCGTCTGAACAGCGACCACACCATCGCCGGCGCGCGCTTTACCATCACCCTGCCGAACGTGTATCAGTGACTCATCCCTAAACCTCCCTGCCTCCGGCAGGGAGGGGGCAGCGGCCGTCAGGGCGTGGGGGTGGGGCGTATTGCGATATGTCCATTTTTATAGCGTGTTGAATAAGTAAGCCCCCACGGCCCAGCAAGCTGGGGAGGGATAACCCCGCGGAGCCGCCCTTGTCCCGAATCATTCTCCACGCCACGTCGCTGACCGTACCCATTCGGGGCCAGTGGCGCGGCGTGTTGTTGATGGGGCCATCGGGCGTAGGTAAGAGTGATCTCGCCCTGCGCGCGATGGAGGCTGGGTTTCAGCTCGTGGGCGACGACTACTCGGTCCTGTGGGCATCAGGTGATCACATTTTCGCCAGCGCCCCGGAGACCATTGCCGGGCGCCTTGAGGTGCGTGGTATCGGCATCACGCCGCAGCCCCGTCGCCCCTTAACGCGCGTAAGTCTTTGTGTGCACTGCCAATTATCGCCGCCGGAGCGCCTGCCCGAATCCGAGTTGACCCCCCTTCTGGGGCACGACCTGCCCACCATCAGGCTTAACCCAAGGGAAGCTTCGACTGTGGCCAAACTGCTCACCCGACTGCGTCTTCTGTCGTGATCCCGCGGATCGGCCTTGGCACCGTCGCATTTTCGTCCTAAATCGAAAGACCTTTTTGCAGTGCAGTGAATTGGGTCTATAATCAGTTTCTTGTGCCCCGCCTCGACCCGAAATCCGGGACCCGACGGGCGGTCACGTGTAGGGATGACCTTTATATGATCGGACTGGTGATCGTGACCCACGGCGGTCTGGCGGAAGAGTTTGTATCCGCCATGGAACACGTTGTAGGACCGCAGGATCAGGTGACGGCCATCTGTATCGGGCCCGAAGACGACGTGGCTCAGCGCCGTCAGGACATCCTCAAGGCGACTTTCGCCAATGACAGTGGTGACGGTGTGATCCTGCTGACCGACATGTTCGGGGGCACCCCGTCGAATCTGGCCATCTCTGTCATGGAACAGACCAAGGCCGAGGTGATCGCCGGGCTCAACCTGCCCATGTTGATCAAGCTGGCGACGCTGCGCAAGCTGGAAGCCCTGGCTGATTGCGTGCAGCACGCACAGGAGGCCGGTCGCAAGTACGTCACCGTCGCCTCTTACGTCCTGTCGGGTGACAACTGAAGGTGACCGCCCAAGTTTGACCGCAAGCGGCGGGACGCGCAGGGGCCTTAAACCGTTCAAAATGGAGGTATCCGGTGAGTGAGGAACCATCCATGACCACTGCCTTTGCCATGAGTGAAGACCCGCGCTGGCTAGCCCTAATCGCCCGCGATGCGACGCAAGACTGCGCTTTTGTCTATGCCGTGAAGACCACCGGCGTCTATTGCCGCTGCACCTGCCCCTCGCGGCGGCCAAAGCCTGAGAATGTGCGCTTTTTTGCCACTAGCCCGGAGGCACAGGCCGCCGGCTTCCGCCCTTGCAAGCGCTGCCAGCCCGATCAAGGCGGTCAGCGCGCCCTTCAGGCGCATCGCATCGCCGAGGCCTGCCGCGAGATTGAAACCGCGGAGGCCGAACCGACCCTCGAGGCGCTGGCTCAGCGGGCGGGCCTTAGCCCCTTTCATTTTCACCGAGTGTTCAAAGCGGCCACGGGTCTGACCCCCAAGGCCTATGCCCGCGCCCACCGCAGCGGCCGGATGCGGGCGGCGCTGAAGACCAGCGGCAGCGTCACCGAAGCCATCTACGAAGCCGGCTTCAATGCCCCCAGCCGGTTCTACGCTGATACGGCTAACGCACTGGGTATGTCGCCGCGCACCTTCCGCAAGGGCGGGGTGGCCGAGGTGATCCGCTTCGCCGTGGGCCAATCGCGTCTGGGTGCGTTGTTGGTGGCCCGCAGCGAAAAGGGTGTCTGTGCGGTTTTTCTGGGCGATGACCCGGAGGCGCTGGTGCGCGACCTTCAGGACGCCTTTCCCGAAGCCGAACTAATCGGTGGGGACGCGGCGTTTGAAAATACGATGGCGTGTGTGGCTGGTCTGATCGAAGCGCCGCAAACCGCGCTCGACCTGCCGCTCGATATTCGCGGCACCCTGTTCCAGCAGAAGGTGTGGGCCGCGCTTCAGGCGCTGCCGGCTGGTACGCGCGTCTCTTATAGCGAACTGGCCGAGCGGGTGGGCCTGCCCGCGGCCGTGCGCGCCGTGGCCTCGGCCTGTGCGGCCAACAAGATCGCCGTGGCCATACCCTGTCACCGGGTGGTGCGTACCGATGGCAGCCTGTCGGGTTATCGCTGGGGTGTGGAGCGCAAGGCGGCGCTGTTAGAGGCGGAAGGCGAGATTCAGACCGCTTGATTTGTTCCCTTTTTGTGCTATGTTCGCGTTACGTTCTAATGACGCTGCGGAACCGCACCATGGAAAACGAGAACATCGAACCTCTGCGCAAGATCATCCACGTTGATATGGATGCCTTCTACGCCTCAGTGGAACAGCGCGATAATCCTGAACTGCGCGGCAAGCCGGTGGCGGTGGGCGGACTGGAACGCGGCGTTGTGGCGGCGGCCTCATACGAAGCGCGCAAATACGGCATCCGTTCGGCCATGCCGTCGGTGACGGCGCGACGCAAGTGCCCGGAGCTGATATTCGTCAAGCCGCGCTTTGACGCTTATAAGGCCGTCTCGAAACAGATCCGCGACATTTTTGAGGACTATACGGAACTGGTGGAACCACTGTCGCTCGATGAGGCCTATCTCGACGTCACGCACAATCACAAAGCTATCGCCTCGGCGACCCTGATCGCGCAGGAAATCCGGGCGCGGATCAAGCTGGCGACCGGACTAACGGCTTCGGCGGGTGTGTCCTATAACAAGTTTTTGGCCAAGATGGCGTCGGACTATCGCAAGCCAGACGGGCTTTACGTCATCACGCCGCGCATGGGGCCTGAGTTTGTAGAGACCCTGATGGTGGGGCGCTTCCACGGCATCGGCCCGGCGACCGAAGAGAAGATGAATCGGCTGGGCATCCTGACCGGGGCAGATCTCAAGGCGCAGGATCTGGCCTTTCTGCAAAAGCATTTCGGCGTGTCGGGCGACTATTACTACAATATTGCGCGCGGCATCGACCATCGCCGCGTGCAGCCGGACCGGGTGCGCAAGTCCGTGGGCGCGGAAAACACCTTCTTTCAGGACATCTTCTCACTGGAGGCCGCGCGCGCAGCCCTTTCACCTATCGTGGACAAGGTGTGGCGCTATTGCGATCAGCACGGCACGCGCGGCCGCACCGTGACGCTTAAGGTCAAATATACCGACTTCCAGCAGATCACCCGCAGTCACACCGCGGCTGCCATCGTGCTCAACAAGGGTGAACTGGCCCGTCTGTCGGGCAGTCTGCTCGAAAGCGTCTTCCCAATCGCCAAGGGGATTCGTCTGCTGGGCGTCACCCTATCGTCGCTGGGCGGTTCGCAGGCGCAGGCCGAACCGCAGCAACTCAGTTTGGCGATTTAGAGCGACATGTCGAAAAGCGTGAACGGTTTTCGAAAAAAAATATCTCTACCAAACAGAAGCTTAGAGAGCTTGTCGTCTCAGCTGGGCCGACGAACGCTTTAACCAAACGTGGTCGTGATATCCGCCCCTTCCTTGAGCGTCAGGGTGACCGGTGTGCGTTCAACCACCTCGGCCAGTCGCGCCCTCTGGGCCTCATCCAGGGCTCCCTTAAGGGTCAGCAAACGTGTGATTTTTGAGCGCTTGTCGTCCTTGCTGTGGTGCAGTTCAACATCGATGGCCTCCAGCGGCCAGCCCTTGTGCGCCGCATACATGCGTAGGGTGATACAGGTACAGGCGGCCAGAGAGGCTAGCAGCAGGTCGTAGGGTGCAAATCCAGCATTGCCGCCGCCCAGAGCTTCAGGTTCGTCGGCGGTGAGGGTGCGTCCGCCGGTTTCAATGGTGGTGAGAAAGTCGACGGTGCCGATATGGGCGCGTGCATGAGCCATGTGGTGTCTCCCTTTTGTCGGCAGACTATATGCGCGCAGCGTCCCTTCCTATGGCTATTTTACGCGCACGCGATGCAAATGGAGGGCTGCGGCGGGGTGCCAGCGAGACAAAAGAGGCAAAGCATGACGACCCTGTATGGCCAAGAGGCCCGCGAACGTATCTGGTCCCTGATCAAGGACACTAAGGTGGCTATGCTGGCGACGCACGCTGCGACTGGCCTGCTGCACGCGCGGCCCATGATGCCGCAAATTCGCCACCCGGAGGACAAGGCCTTTGACGGCGTGCTGTGGTTCTTTACCGGGGCTGACACAGGCAAGATTGGTGAAATCGAAGCCAATCCGGAGGCGCTTCTCACCTTTTCCGACCCTAAGGGCCACAATTATGTCGCCCTCAATGGCACGGTGAGCATCAGTCGCGACCCAGTGATTATCGATGAACTGTGGTCAGCGGCGGACAAGGCGTGGTTCCCCGGCGGCAAGGACGATCCCAATCTGCGCCTGCTGCGTTTTAACGCGAGCGAAGCCGAATTCTGGGACAGCCCTGGCCTGATTGCCGCCGGCGTCGCCTTCCTTCAGGCCATGGCCACGGGCGAGCGTGCCGATCCCGGTGACCACGGCCATGCCGATCTCGGCATCCCTGATTTTGCTCCGCGCACAGACGATCGGGCGAATCCACTCGCCATCACGCCACGCGATCCAGTGGGTTAAGGGATAAGCAAGGTGCTGCCGGTGGTGGCGCGGCTCTCGAGTGCTTCATGAGCCGCGCGCGCCTCGGTTAGCGCAAAACGCTGATCAATCCGTACACGGACTTTGCCATTCAAAATAACGCCAAACAGGTCCGCGGCGGAGTCTAAAAGCGTCGCGCGGTCCAAGTTATAACCGAAAACCGAAGGCCGGGTCAGGAATAGCGAACCCTTCGTATTCAGCACCGAAATATCGACCGGTGGCACGGCACCAGAACTCTGCCCAAATGACACCATCAGGCCTAACGGTTTCAGCACATCAAGTGATCCATCGAACGTGTCCTTGCCCACCGAATCATAGACGACATCGACCTTGCGCCCGCCAGTAATCTCCAGAACGCGCGCCACGAAATCTTCGGTGCGGTAGTTGATCAGATGGCTATAGCCATTGTGCCGCGCGAGTTCGATCTTGGCCTCAGAACCTGCGGTGCCGATCACCGTGGCCCCCAGAGCCCTGGCCCACTGCCCGGCGATCAGCCCAACGCCCCCCGCCGCCGCGTGGATCAAGACCGTATGTCCCGGCCCGACACGAAAGGTCCGGCGCAATAGGTATTGCGCGGTCAGGCCTTTGAGAAAGACCGCCGCCGCCACTTCGTCGCTGATGCCATCAGGAATGGGAATCAACTTGTCGGCAGCGATCAGGCGCGCCTGCGCATAGCCGCCGGGGGTCGCCGAATAGACCACCCGGTCACCGACTTTTACGAAATTGACGCCTTCGCCCACCGCTTCAACTATGCCCGCCCCTTCATTGCCCGGCACAAAGGGCATTGCGGTCTTATAGAGCCCCGAGCGGAAATAGGTGTCGATGAAGTTGACGCCGATGGCAGTGTGACGCACGCGCGCCTCCCCGGGCCCCGGTTCGCCGATATCTATCTGTTCGACTCTGAGAACCTCGGGTCCCCCGGTCTCGTGCACGCGAATGGCTGTGGTCATAGCGCTTTGTCTTTCTCACAATGGAGAGGAGATTAAACCACCTCGCCCGCGCGGAAAATCAGCGAGGCGCCCGGCGCGACCACTGTCCACACCTCGTCGTGGGTGAGGGGCTGGGTAGCGATGATGATGACCTTGTCGTCCGGTGTGGTTTCCTGCGCGAAATCGACCTGCATCTCGGCGTCGATCAGGGTGGCGCGGCCGAAGGGGGCCCGGCGCTGGATATAGGTCAGCTTCTTTGAGCAACTGGCGTAAAGCGACCGCCCATCAGTCAGCAAGGCATTGAAAACACCCATCTTGCGCAGCTCACCAAACAGTCGCTTGACCTCCTTGTCCAGCACGCGGGCGGGCGGATAGTCCATATACTTGCGGACCAGTTGATCGAGTATCCAGCAGAAGGCGTGTTCGGAATCGGTCGTGCCGATCGGGCGGAAAAAACTCAGCGGCAAGGCTTTGACGCCCTTGAGCTGGCCATTGTGAGCAAACGTCCACGCCCGGCCCCAAAGTTCGCGGGTAAAGGGGTGGGTGTTTTCCAGCGCTACGCGACCGCGATTGGCCTTGCGCACGTGGGCGATGACGGTCTTGGACTTGATAGGGTAGTTTCGCACGAGGGCCGCCAGCTCGGACGTCGCCGACGGGTTCGGGTCGTGAAAATTGCGGCAGCCCTTCTGTTCATAGAAGCTGATGCCCCAGCCATCAGCGTGCGGACCCGTGGCCCCGCCGCGTTTGGCCAGGGCCGTAAAGGAAAAGCGGATGTCGGTGGGCACGTTGGCGCTCATGCCCAGAAGTTCGCACATGTCTCAATACCTAAACGTAAGTCTCGTCTCACCTGTAACAGGCTAACGTCCCAACCGGCAAACGAGGCTTTCTATTCGCTTGCGTGAGAAGAGGTATGCCATGTGACGGCTCATTGCAGGATTGCCCGTTTACACATCCCGGTTTACCACTCGTTCCGGTATGGGCCGCGTAGGGGCCGGTTTATTTTTTTGCAACGCCTCATGCCGACGAGTGTGCGCCACTTTTCGCCACGAGGCTCTCGAAGGAGACTTCCGATGAAACGTACGGCGACAGCCCAGTGGCGCGGCGACGGCATGACCGGCACCGGCACGCTCACGACCCAAAGCGGCGCCTTTACGGCCCAGCCCTACAGCTTCAAAACCCGCTTCGGCGATGAAGAGGGCAAGGCCGGGACCAATCCGGAAGAACTGATTGCGGCGGCACATTCGGGCTGCTTCACCATGGCCCTGTCGTTTGCGCTGGCCAAGGCCGGGTTCACGGCGGAACTGCTGGAAACCGAAGCCGTGGTTGAGGTCACGCCCTCCGAGGCGGGCTTTTCCATCACCGCCATCACCTTAAAACTGAAGGCCAATGTGCCGGGTGTATCGGCGGAGCAGTTTCAAGAACTGGCCGCCGGGGCCAAGGCCAACTGCCCTATCTCAAAGGCGCTGGCTTCGGTGCCGATCACGCTGGAAGCGTCCTTGGTGTAAGCTGGCCTATACCTCCCCGGCAAACCGGGGAGGTATAATTCTTTATTGAAACAAGGCCTTTTCGCCTGCGATGACCTTGTCGTAACCGAAAACGATGTCCGCATCGGGGGTGGGCACGTCGTGAGAGTAGGCGGGACAGCCCAGATTGTGCAGGACGTGGCGGATAATGTTGAGCCGTGCGTCTTTTTTCCTGTCGGTCTTGACGCATGTCCACGGCCCGGCCGTGTGGTGTGAGCGGCGCAGCATCTCATCACGCGCGGCAGAATAGGCGTCCCATTTCTCCTGCGCCACCGCATCGAGCGGGGATACCTTAAGGCGCTTCAGCGGGTCCGATCGCCGGTCATCGAGCCGCTCTTTCTGCTCTTTTTTGGAAATATCCAGCCACAGCTTGATCAGGATGATCCCGGCATCGTCCAGCATGGTCTCAAACGGCGTCACATCGCGCAGGAAAATCTCCTGCTCCTGCGGCGTGGAAAAGCCCATCACCTTTTCGACCCCGGCGCGGTTGTACCACGAGCGGTTAAAGATCACCCATTCCCCGGCGGCAGGCAGGTGCTCAGCATAGCGCTGAAACCACCACTGGCTTTTTTCGCGGTCAGATGGCTTTGGAAGTGCGAGGACGCGCGTCTGACGCACCGACAGGTGCTCGGTGATGCGCTTGATGGCCCCGTCCTTGCCCGCGCTGTCGCGGCCCTCAAAAACAAGGCAGATTTTCTTGCCCTCGGCCAGGGCCCAGATCTGGGCATCGACCAGAGCCACCTGCAAGTGGGCCAGTTCGGCTTCGTATTCATCCTCGGTCATGGGCGCTCCTATTCAGACAGCGAGGCTCACCCGTCGGGGAAAAAATTTCAACAGCAATTCCCGTTTACGCCACGCGGCGGTGGTCGTTGAGCACGATCAGGCGCGTCTGGCCGTTGGGAGCTTTGGTTTGGGTATTTTCGATCTGGGCCGCGACCAGGCTCAGCTCACCGGCCAGCGGGCCCTCGATATCGAGTGGGTGGACGCTGGCGAAATGGCGCGGCCAGCCGCTATGCAGGGCATAGATACCCGCAAAGCGATCGACGAGGCCCTCGTCATTGCGTAGCGGCACCAGCATCAGCTCACCCGTAGCGTCCAAGGTCTGAAGCGGCACATGGACCTTGAGGCATATCGCCTCTTCGCGCTGCCGCGCCAGGGTGAGGCTGGCCACCACAAGCGCCCCGTGCGCTTCGCCAAACAGCTCGGTAAGGGCGCGCCCCTTGAGGTGCGTGCCATGCAGGCGTTCGACACGCTCACCGATCAGGCGGAAGCGAAAGCCATCGCGCGCCGTCAGTATAAAGGCGGACGGCAAGAGGGCCTTCAGATGAATGGGGTCAAGGTCCGAACGCAACGGCGTCTGACCGGCTTTGCGGCGCAGCGCCTGCCAGTAGCTGAGAAATGTCCCTGTGTCATTGTGAGCCATGGCGGCCTCCTCTGAGGCATACCCAGCAAAAAACCGGCCGCTGTGGCCGCGTCGGCGCGCCAGAGCTGAAAAAAAGCGGCCCGGCGCACCCGCTGAGGGAAACCGGTTCTCTTTTCGCGTCATGCGCTTAAGACTACCGCAAGACACCTGTGCTACGACCACGTTAAGCATTTTTATCCCCCGTCTGAGCCGTCCGGTACGGATCTTGCTCGGAGAACGGCAGAACGGGTTCCATTTGTGCCAGACTGACGCATTTCGGGACCGTTGCGGACCACAGATCATTCAGCGGCAGCCGGGCCTGTAGAAACGGCGGCCTGCCCTAGACACTCAGGAGCGTGATATGCGCGTTAGCTTTGCGAAAACCCTTGCCGCCGTGGTGGGGTTCGGCATGATGATGACGGCCAGCGCGGCTCTGGCCGGTGCGGGCTGCAACAGCGGCTGCACGCCGCCGGCCCCGCCCAGCCCGCCGACCCATCCGGGTAAGCCCAACATGCCCTGCGGCGGTGGCCGCTGCGGTGGCAATGTCGACGTCAACGTCAATGTAAACGTCAATGCGAATGCCAGCGCGCGCGCCTGGGGGCCGGGTGCCTTTAATGGTTCCGGTTCGGGCGCAGCCTATTACGGCGGTGGCTACGGCAACTGGTCGCAGTCGCAGGGCATCCCCTCGACCATGGGCCTGAACGTTGAAGGCGGCGAAATGCGCGCTATGGAGTCCTATCAAGCGTCGCGTAGCTCGACCCGCCTGATGATTATTGAGTCCGCTTGCATCGACGACAAGGGCGTGCCGCATCCGGCCTCTCAGGTTTTTGGCGGTAAGGACGTGGCGGGCAGCTATGCCGGCGAAGTCTATCGCTGCATCGCGGGGACAAAGATGCGCTACACCCTTCGTGACAAGGATGGCGGCGAAGGCAAGTCTTATGATTGTCGCAAGGGCGAGGCCCTGTGGCACGAAGGCGGTCAGGTCCGCTGCAAGGTGCAACTGGCGGCGCGTGACTGTAACGAGCGCTCGCTGCTGCGCAAGTTCGGCGCCGGTATCAAGGTGCTGACCCTGACCACCACCGAAAACTATATGGCCCAGCGCGAAGTTGTAAAACAGTCGTCGGCCAGCTATTCCTCAACGATGGTGTTTGATGGCGGCGTCGGCGGGTTTGTCCAGTAAACAAACACAGCTTTCTATAAACAGAAACGCGACTGAAACCTTCAAAGCCCCGGTTCGACAGAGCCGGGGCTTTATTCATACCCGACCGCAGGAAAAAGAATTGGCCACGAAAAGCCCAAAAAGCTGGAAAAGAAAGTGCGGCCAGGACGCCCCGATAGACGAAGCCTGTCAGGCAATAGACTGCCAACGGTTTTCGTGATTTTCGTTGCCGAAAAATCTCCGTCAATACTGTGCCGGTGGATCGGTCTTAAGGCCCAAAACGGTCAGGGCGTGGATGATCAGGAAGATGCTGACCGTCGCCGCCAGCAGCATCACAAAGCGCCACGGGATCAGGCGGGGATTTTCCTTGCGCAGATCGGGCGGACGCGCCCCCAGCCAGCCGGAAAGGACGGTTAGTCCGGCAAAGGCAGCCAGCAAGGTGAGAGTCAGGGGCAAGTTCATGTCCATGCCCGGCATATGGGCCTCCTGAGGCGCAAACACGCAAGAGGTGTTGCGTTTTTTTGTGGATAAGCGGTATTCAGGGGTGGGCCTCGCCAGAAAAGCGATTCGTTTCAGCGCATCTTCCACAGAAGAATAACGTTCTCCCAGATATTGGGGTTAACAAAAGGTTTACACCCCAGATGATGCGTATTAGCCTTTGCCACAAAGGTTGACAGGGGATTCGGATGAGCGGCACGCCTTGGAGCGTAAAAGGCATCGACGCCAAGGCGAGAGAAGTGGCCAAGGAATTGGCGCACCGCTCTGGCATGACGTTGGGCGAATGGCTCAATCAGATGATTCTCAAGGGTGAAGACGTCGATGCGGCTATCCGCCGTGAGCGTCAGCGCACGGCCCGTGATCCCGCCCCGCGCGCCCGCCGCGCCCCTGAGCCTGTTTATGGCGAAGGCGATTACGAAGACGATGTGTACGTGCCGCGCGATGTGGCGCCTCAGGCTGGGTCGGCGCGCCGGCCGGCTCCCTATTCCATGGCCGCTGAGCGTCAGCGCCGTGCCCCGGTGGCTCCTGCCTATTACGACGAAGCACCATCGGTTCAGGTCTCGGGGGGCGACATCGGCAAGGTGACGCGCGTGCTTGAGACCCTGGGGTCACGCCTTGAAAATTCCGAGCTGCGCTCGGCTACGGCTGTGCGCGGTGTGTCTCAGGCCGTCGAAGCCCTGCTGAACCGTCTGGAGCGCTCCGAAAGCACGCTGGCCGAAACGGTGGCTGAGACCGAAGCGCGCTTGAGCGATACGGCGCGTGAAGTGTTCGACAGCGTGGCGGATTCGCGTGAGTGGCTGGCGCGCAGCGATGCCGACCGTCAGGCTCTGTCTGAGCGTCTGGAAACGGCAGAGCGTCTGGTTGATGCGCAGGCTGAGCGTCTGGAAGGCCTTTCGGGCCATCTGCGCGAGGAGCGTGAGCGTGTCGCGCGCCTGGAGGCTGAGCTGAAGGCTAATCCGGCGCAGTCGGCGTTTGAAACGGTCGAAGCGGCTGTGGGACGTCTGGCCAATCAGCTTTATGAAAACGACGTCCGCTCACGTGATGTCCTCAAGGATGTGCGCGGCGATCTGGTCGGCCTGTCGCACCGTCTCAGTCAGCTTGAACTGCGCGATCCTGACGCGGCGGCGCAGGCGCTGGTAGATCGCGTGGCCGCGCAACTGTCGCAACGTCTGGAAGCCGCCGAAGCGCGCACCGCCACGGCCATGCGTAGTCTGGAGCAGGCCTTTACGGCGCTGGATGCGCGCCTGAACCGTGCCGAGGCGCAAGGCGATGTCACAGACCCGGAATCGGTCCAGTCGCTGAGCCGTCTGTCGGCCGACCTGACCCGTCGTGTCGAAGAGTCGCGATTTGAAGTTATGCGCCTTCTGGAAGACAGCCAACAAAGCTCCGCCGAAGAGACCCTGGCGGCGGTTGAAGCGCGTCTGTCGGCGGCCGAATCGCGTCAGGCTCGCGCCATAGAGACGCTGGGACAGGACGTCCTGAAAATTGCCGATAACCTCAATCGTAAGGTGGCGGCCGTGCAGAGATCGGGTAATGAGGCGGTCGCCCACATGGCTGCGGACATGAGGCGCCTGAACGACCAGGTCGAGGCGCGCTTTGCGGCGGCAGATGCGACGCACGCAAGCGCGCTTGAGCGCCTGAGCGGCGAAATCGCCCGCATTTCCGAGAGCCTGACACGCAAGATTGTTGAGACCGAAAAGCGTACCACTCAGGTGCTGGAAGGCGTCGGTGAAGAACTCGATACCCGTCATCAGCGCGTCCATTCCGACATTGCCGAGCGCATTCGTCAGAGCGAGGAGCGCACGCAAAAGCTGCTCGACGAGGCGCGCAATAAGATTGATGCGCGTTTAGGGCAGGCCCAGACACAAACGCTGCTGCGCGAAGCTGAACGCGAAGTCCCGCAGGCGCCGCTCTATGCCCCGACCGAATTGCAGCAAAAGCCGTTTTCGGCCTTTGAGCATGGCTTCGAAGACGAAGCCCCCGCTCCGGTCGCTGAGGCCGCCCCGGAAGCTGTGATCCAAACAGAGGTCAGGCGCCCGGCGTTGGACGATGACCTGACCGGGCGTTTGCTGGAATCGGTGACGCAGTTTGATGCGGATCCCTTTGAGGACGATCCCTTTTCCGACATCGTCGAACCGGCCAAAAGCCCGGCCTCTGACCCGTTTGCCGAGGCCTTGATCGCCGAAACACAGGCGCAGCGCGCGCTGAGTGAAGACGATGGCCGCGACATGCAGGTACCGCTAAAGCCGCGGGCAGCGAGTGCAGCCGCTGACCCCTTTACCGATGATTTCGACCTCGACCCCTTCGCCGATGTCGATGCGTCGCGCAAGATCGCGCCGGCGGCTCTGTCGGGTGCGTCCTACGAAGACGCAGCTCCCCTGTCCACGCGTGACGCGCTGGCGGCGGCGCGTGCGGCAGTGCGCGCCTCGATCGAAGGGGCTGACACTAAGAAGCCTCTGGGCCTGAAACTGGGCACCTCGCGCACGCGCGAGGCCCAGCCCAAGCCTGAGAAGCCCAAGGGCAAGACCCTGCTGAACGCCTTCAAGGCCTCGTCCATCGCCATCGTGGTGACGGCAGGCGCAGTTGGCGGTTACTATGCCTTCCGTGACAAGGACGAGCCAGCAGCCCAAAAGCCCACCCTGGCGGCCGCGGCGATCACGACGAGCCAACCGAAGTCGCAACCGGCTCAGGACATGAAGCGTCTCAAGGCCATGTACGAGGCGGCGTCTTTGGCGCTGGATGCCAACGACCCGAAGGCGGTTGAGGCCATGCGTACCGTGGCCGATCTTGGCTATCCGGTGGCGCAGTATGAGATGAGCACCCTCTATGACGGTGGGCGCGACGGTCTGGTCGTGGCTGACAAGACACAGGCGCGGCAGTGGGCCGAACGTGCGGCGAAGGCGGACTATCCGCTGGCCATGTATAAGTTCGGTCTGATGAACTATAATGGCGAAGGCGGCCCGCTCGATTACAACGCGGCGGCGACCTGGATTCGCAAGTCGGCGGAATTCGGCGTGCGCGATGGTCAGTTCGGTATCGGCGTCATGTATATGCAAGGCACCGCCATCCCGGAAAACCCACCGGAAGCCTATAAGTGGCTGTTGATTGCGGCCAATAATGGTGACCGCGAAGCCGAGTCCATGCTGAAGGACCTGCGGGCACGTCTGAAGCCCGAACAGGTGGCCACGGCGCAGACCGCCGCGCGCGCCTTTACGCCAGTGAAAAGCAAAACAGACGACACCAGCTTAGCGGCGCGTTAACCCTGAAGGACGGATAACGTATCGCCAACCCCGGCCGCCTGTGACAGATTGGGCATGGCCGGAAATCTGGTTATCCGAAAGGCTCTGACGTGGAAATCTACCTGCCCATCGCCGAGATGTCGGTGAATGTCTGGCTGATGGCCGGATTGGGTGTGGTTGTGGGGTTTCTGTCGGGGCTATTTGGCGTCGGGGGCGGTTTTCTAATGGCCCCGGTTCTGGTGGCGCTGGGTATACCGCCGTCGATTGCCGTCGCCTCTCAGGCCGGTCACGTACTGGCCACCTCGACCTCATCTGTCATGAGCTATGGCCGCGAAGCGAGCGTCGATTACCGGATGGGCGGCGTTATGGCGGTGGGCGGTATCGCCGGGGCGATCGCGGGCGTTGAAGTCTTCCGCCTGCTGCGCCTGTTGGGGCAGGCCGACCTGATGGTCGCCGTCCTCTACCTGCTGCTGCTGGGGACCATTGGCGGTATGATGCTGAATGAAAGCCTGCGGGCCCTGTTACGGGCTCGCGACGGTCTGCCTGCCGAACGCCCTAAGGTCAAACGCCCCGGCTGGCTGTACGCCCTGCCGTACAAAATGCGATTTCCGGTGTCGGGCCTCTATATTTCGGTGATTCCCCCGATTGCGATTGGTTTTGTCGTCGGTCTGCTGGCGGCCCTGATGGGGGTGGGTGGCGGCTTTCTGATTGTGCCGGCCATGATTTATCTGCTGCGTATGAAGGCCTCGGCGGTGGTGGGCACCAGCCTGTTTCAAATCGTCATCACAACCTTGGTCACCATGATCCTTCAGGCCGTGCGCAACCATACGGTCGATGCGGTGCTGGCCTTTATCCTTTTGATCGGCGGGGTGATCGGTGGGCAACTGGGCATCCGTGCGGCCACGAGATTTCGTGCCGAACAAATGCGGGTGGTGCTGGCTATCATTATACTGATGGCCGGTTTGCAGATGGGCTTTACCCTGTTCGTGCCGCCGGAAGATCCGTTCATTCTGGCCCCCACCAACGGATAGGGGCTCGATATGGTCGCCGCCTCTCTGCCGCCCGACGTCACCGCCCCCGCGCCGCCGGTGCCCTATATCGAGACGCAACCGGCCGCGGGTGTATCGGCTGACCTCTTGTCCACCGACCTGACCCAGAACCGTATTGAGGTGTCCTCTTCGTTTCAGGGGGCGAAGGTCATCCTTTATGGTGCGGTGTTTGAGCCCGAAGACCAGCCGTCCGACGTGGTGGTGATCATCCGGGGGCCGCAGGCCTCGATGCGCCTGATCCGCAAGGTCAAGGCCGGGGCCGTGTGGCTCAATTCGCGCCCCGTCGTCTTCGAAGGCGCGCCCGGTTATTATATGGCAGCGTCTTCGCAACCGCTTGACCGCATTACTGATTTTTCGCACCGCCGGCTGCTGGGTCTGGGCCTCGATTATATTGCCATGGATACCTCGCGCGAAAACAAGGTGGTGACGCGCTATGGCGTCAAGGATGTGGTCGTCAACGGCATCGAAGACGACTATCTCGACTGGCGGCGTGCGGTCATCCGGCTGAAGTCGAAGGCCGGGCTTTATAATGATAACCCGCTGGGCGTGCGCTTTGTCGATAAGAACCTGTTTCGCGCCGAGGTGACCTTGCCCTCGGAAGCGCCGATTGGCGACTATACGGCCGAGGTCTGGTTGTTCCGTGACGGTCAGCCGGTCGGCTACAGCGAGAAAAAGCTAACGGTGGAAAAGGTCGGGTTTGAGCGCTTTGTCTATACGGTAGCGCACCGTCATGCCTGGCTTTATGGGCTGGCCTGCGTCTTTATGAGCATGGGCATGGGCGCGCTGGCGTCACGGTTATTCCGGCGGGGGTGAGTGCTCGCGTCTCCCTCAAGGTGAGCGACGGTGCCACGGACGCTACCAATGCTTGTCACGTCTGCTTCAGCGTTCTATGGTGACTGGGCTTTTCAAGAGGGGGCGGCGATGGCCATTGGAAAAGTTCTTGTCCGTACCGTCATCATGACGTTGATCGGAGCCAGTATTCTGGCGCTTTACCAGATCAACAACGGCCTGTTTGATGCGCTGCGTTACAGTGGGTCGGTCATCGTTCTGGCGTTGACCGGTTTTGTGATGAATATGATCGAGCACTACTGGAAAAGCCGTCGCGCGACCCAAAAGGGATGATGACCTCACCCACTCGTCGAGGGTCATTATCCGTATGTGCGCGGAGAGGGGCTTTTGTTAGTCGTCCATAACGACTACATTGCCCGCGTGAGTCCTGAGTTTCCCGACATCGCCGATCAGACACCCTCCGCCGATACGGAGGCGTCCCTGCGCGCGCATTTACCAGCGCAGGGCTTCGCGCTTTTGCCCTCCAGCGGGGCGTTTAGCGACGGGCACGTGTCGCGGCGCATCGGCGCCCCGGAAGCGCGTGAAGCCTGGGGACGCGAACCTCTTCTGATCGTCAATGCGCCGCTGATGCGCCAGCGCCTGTTCGGACAGCGCTCTTTCCGCGAAACGAAGCATTTCGACCTTCTGGAGCTGTTTGCCTTTGTGCGTCCGGCGCGTTTTGCCGCCCCGTCCGTGGCCGGGCTGGCTCTGGCCATGGGCTACGGCGAGCCGGAAGGGGCCGAGGCGCAGGCCGCCGTCGTCTATCAGGTGGCGCTGGCGCTGGCGCGGGAACTGTCCGAAGCGCCTCTGGCCTTTCGGCTGATGGCGCGCTCGTCGCTGGAGTTCATGCAGCGTCAGGGCTGGGTCTGGGCCCCGTTTGTGGATGCGGCACTGCGCCAGAAGCCGGTGCCGGAGGGTTACGTCGCGCCACCGCCGCTGGAGGTGTGGTCGCTGCTCGAAGAATGGGAGGAGCAGGCCCCCGCCGGCGATGCGCGTCAGGTCAGCCTCGGCGAAGACGAGGTTCTGAAAGGGCTGAAGGACAATCTGCACCGTGCCGGTCTTCAGGAAGGCCGCCCCGAACAGCAGGCCTTTGCGCTCAAGACGCGCGAAATGTTTGCGCCCAAATGGGCCTCGGAACAGCCAAACATGCTGCTTCTGGAGGCCGGGACGGGCACGGGCAAGACGTTGGGCTATCTGTCGCCGTCGCGCCTGTGGGCCGAAAAGGCGCAGGGGCGGGTATGGATTTCAACCTATACAAAGGCCCTGCAGAAACAGATTTATAACGATACCCGCGCCCTGTTCGACACTGAGGGAGAGCGCGAGAACAAGGTCGCCATTCGCAAGGGGCGCGAAAACTATCTGTGCCTCTTGAACTGGCAGGAGCGGCTGGCCCCGCTGACCCAGGGGCCGGGGGAGGCGATTGTCGCCGCTTTGGTGGCGCGCTGGATCGTCTATAGCCGCGATGGCGACATTGTAGGTGGCGACTTTCCCACCTGGCTGCCTTCGCTTCTGCCCGCGGGCTCGGCCGCGGCCATGTTCGGGGCGCTCAATCCGGCCAATCTGGTCGATCGGCGCGGGGAATGTATTTACAGTGCCTGCCCTCACTACCGCACCTGCTTCGTCGAAAAGTCGATCCGCAAGGCCAAGTCGGCGCAAATCATCATCGCCAATCACGCGCTGGTCATGGCGCAGGCGGCCTACGATCTGCGCGAGGCCGCCAAGGCCGAACAGGGCGAAGCGACGATGGAGCCCGAAGCGCCCGGACTGTCGCGGCTGGTCTTCGACGAAGGCCACCATGTGTTTGAGGCCGCCGACGGGGCCTTTTCGTCGGAACTGTCGGGCTTTGAGGCCTATGAGCTGCGCCGCTGGATACGCGGCAATGAGGGGCGCGGGCGGCGCTCACGGGGGCTGGAACAAAGGCTGGGCGACCTTCTGGCAACGCGAGAAGTGGCGCAAAACGCCCTGAAAGACCTGATCCGCGCGGCGCACCTGCTGCCGTCCGAAGGCTGGTCGCAGCGCCTGACCACGCGCACCCAGTCGGGTGAGATGATGGCGCCATCAGGCCCCATCGAAGCGCTTTTGGCCGCCGCCCTGAAACAGATCGAGGTGAGGGGGCAGGAGAGCGCAAGCAAGAGCCGCTATCGTCCCGAAGCCGATAATGCCGAATGCGAGGCCCATCCCTGCCTGCCCGAAGTGTCCGAGGCGGCCTCGGCGGCGGCCAAAGCGCTGCAAGCGATCGAAGCGCCATTGCTGGCGCTCGTGCGCGCCATTGAAGACATTCTGACGGGCGAGGAAGAGATTGATCTGGCCGAACGCACGCGGCTCGATGGGGCCTTGCGTGGGCTGGAGCGGCGGGCGCGCATGACACTGCCGGCGTGGCGCAGCCTGTTGCAGCAACTGGCCTATGCCGAGGACGAAGACCCCATGCAACCTTCGCCCTATGTCGATTGGTTCGCCACCATTTCCCACGGTGGGCGACTGGTCGATGTGGGGTTGCACCGCCACTTTGTCGATCCGTCCGTGCCGCTGGCCGACTATGTGCTGAAACCGGCGCATGGGGTGCTAATGGCCTCGGCCACCCTGTCTGACAAGGCTCTGGCTGAACACCCCGACGAAGACCCGTTCGCTCTGGCGCGGCAACGCACCGGCGCCGCTCACCTGTCGATGGGGGCCAAGTCGTTGCGCATCGCCTCGCCGTTTGATTATGAGGCGCAGGCGCGATTGTTCGTCGTCACCGACGTGCCTCGTGATGATCCGCGCGCTGTGGCGAGCGCCATGAAGGCGCTGTTTCTGGCGGCCGGGGGCGGGGGCCTTGGCCTGTTTACCGCTATTCGCCGCCTCAAGGCCGTCTATGAGCAATTGTTCCGGCCGTTGGGCGAGGCGGGGATTTCGCTCTATGCCCAGCATGTCGATCCGCTGGATGTCTCTGACCTGATCAGCGTGTTTCGCTCCGAACGCCATTCGTGCCTCTTGGGGACCGATGCGGTGCGCGACGGCGTCGATGTGCCGGGTCAGGCCCTGCGCCTGATCGCTTTTGACCGCATCCCGTGGCCCCGTCCGGATGCTTTGCATAAGGCGCGGCGGGCGCATTTCGGGGCCAAACTCTATGACGACGCGCTGGTGCGTGCCAAGCTGGCGCAGGCCTTCGGGCGGCTGATCCGGCGAGCCGATGACCGAGGCGTGTTTGTGATGCTCGATTCAGCGGCACCCACTCGGTTGTTTGCATCCTTGCCCGACGGGGTGGTGGTGCAGCGCTGTACTTTGGCCGAAGCCCTGACGGCGATTGAGGGGTTCCTGCCGCGCGAGTAGGTCCGGACGAGGGGAGGGAATGTCATTGACCCCCTATCTTTCAGCGCCTAAGAGTGCGCGCAAAATCGCCGTGCAGAGTAACCTGACATGATGCTCAAAAATCCCGCCAGCAAGTACCGCCCCTTCATCTTCCCCTTCGACATGTCCGACCGGACCTGGCCGTCAAAGACGATCGAAAAGGCGCCGCGCTGGCTATCGACCGATCTGCGCGATGGCAATCAGGCGCTGGCCGATCCGATGGACGTCGAAAAGAAGATGCGCTTCTGGAAGACGTTGATGCAGATCGGCGTCAAGGAGGTCGAGGTAGGCTTCCCTTCGGCGTCTCAGATCGAATTCGACTTTGTGCGCAAGCTGATCGAGGAAGATCATGTCCCCGACGATGTGACCATTCAGGTGCTGGTGCAGGCACGTGAGGACCTGATTTTGCGCACCTTTGAGTCGCTGAAAGGCGCGAAAAAGGCCTGTATCCACTTCTACAATGCGACCTCACC
Source organism: Asticcacaulis excentricus CB 48 (assembly GCF_000175215.2). NCBI lineage: Bacteria > Pseudomonadati > Pseudomonadota > Alphaproteobacteria > Caulobacterales > Caulobacteraceae > Asticcacaulis > Asticcacaulis excentricus. The sequence continues at coordinate 514,521 of NC_014816.1, forward strand.
CCTATTCCGCCGCGTGGTGTTCGGGCTGGAAAAGTCAGATGTGCTGGCTCTGGCGGTCAAGGCGGCGCAACTGATTAAGGACTGCGCGGCGAAGCAGCCAGACACCGAATGGTCATTTGAATATTCGCCGGAAACCTTCTCGGCCACCGAGCCCGACTTTGCGGTCGAGGTGTGCGAGCGGGTGATGGATGTGTGGGAGGCCTCGCCCGAAAAGCCGGTCATTCTCAACCTGCCGGCCACGGTCGAGGTGTCGTCGCCCAACATCTATGCCGATCAGATCGAATGGTTTTGCCGTCAGCTGACGCGCCGCGCGTCGGCCATCATCTCGCTGCACCCTCATAACGACCGCGGCACGGGTATTGCGGCGGCGGAACTGGGGATACTGGCCGGAGCCGACCGCATTGAAGGCTGCCTGTTCGGCAATGGCGAGCGCACGGGCAATGTCGATCTGGTGACCCTGGCGCTCAATCTCTATACGCAAGGGGTGAGCCCGGAGCTTGATTTTTCGGACATCCGTTCGGTGGTCAATACGGTCATCCACTGCAACAATATTCCCGTGCACCCGCGCCATCCCTATGCCGGCGAACTGGTCTTCACCGCCTTTTCCGGTTCGCACCAAGACGCCATCAAAAAGGGTTTTGCGGTGCACGAAACGCGCAATGACGGCGTGTGGGAAATGCCTTACCTGCCCATCGACCCGGCCGATTTGGGTGAAAGCTATGAGGCCGTCATCCGCGTCAATTCGCAGTCGGGCAAGGGCGGGATCGCCTGGATTCTGGAACAGGACAAGGGGCTGAAACTTCCGCGTCGTCTTCAGGTCGATTTTTCGCGCAAGGTGCAGGAAATCGCCGATGCTACGGGTAAGGAGATGCAGGCCGCCGATATTTGGCACGCCTTTGAGGACGCCTACTACCTCAAAGGCACGCCGAAATATGAGCTGGTCGAATATATCGATTCCGGGGCGCGCCGGGCGGGCGTCGATCGCCTGTTTGCCGGGCGCATCATCCATGACGGTCTCGAAACTCCGGTCACCGGGCGCGGCAATGGCCTGATGGCCGCCGCCGTCGATGCGCTCAATGCCGCCTATGCGCTGGGGATCGAGGTGCTCGACTATCACGAACACGCACTGAGCCGGGGGACGGACGCTAAGGCCGTGGCCTATGTCGAATGCCGCACCGCCGATGATCGTAAGGTCTTCGGCGTCGGCATGGACGTTGATAGCGCTACGGCCTCGGTCAAGGCTATTTTATCGGCGGCAAATGCGTTGTAGGGTGAGGTAACGACCCCTCACCCCGCCCTTTCCCCGTAGGGAGAGGGGGTTGCCTGGAGCCCTGAATGACCGACGTCCCCGCGCTCACCCCTCCCCCCAAAAAACACTCGCGGCTGGGTCTGTTCCTGCCCATCGGGCTGTTTCTGATCGGGGCGCTGCTATGGAGCGGCTACTGGTTTTACACGGCGCATCAGATCGAAACGCGGCTGGCCGAACAGGTGAAAACCCTGACGTCAAAAGGCTATCAGGTCGCCCATTCCCCGTTCAGGGTGGAGGGCTACCCCTTCCGGATGTTCCTTCAATTGAAAGACGTGCGGCTGATCGCGCCCAATGGCAAGGGACTGGCCGTTCCGGCGCTGGAGGCCGAGGCCTCGGCCTTTGCGCTCGACAATTGGATGTTTGTCGCCACCAAGGGCCTAACGCTCTATCGTGGACAGGGGGCGGATCAGAGCGATCTGGGGCAGGTCGCCGTCACCGGTGACGCCCTGCGCGTCAGCGTGTCGGGCTGGACGCAACCCTTACAGACCATCGGCCTTGAGGGTCTGAACGCCACCTTTACGCCGTCTAAGCCTGAACATCCTTTCGTCCTGCAAAGCGCCCAGCGCCTTGAAGGCCGCGTGACGCCGACAAAGGACGGGGTGGATACGGTCGATTTCATCTGGCGTGCGTCGGGTGCTCAGGCGCATCCGCAGAGCTTGCTGGGGCGACTGGGTCAGGGGCAGAATTTTGACATGGCCTTTCAGGGTCAGATGGCGCAGGCCTCCAAATTTCGCGGTGATCTGAATGGCTGGCGCGAGGCCGGCGGGGCCGTGCGTCAGGTGCAGGCCTCGCTGCATGTGGGCGAGCTTGAGGTGTTTGGCCGCTCTGAGGCCCTGCTGCTCGACCCGAATTTAGCGCTCAGCGGACCTTTGGGGCTGGAGGTCAAGGGCACGGGTGACCCGTTTGCCTTTCTGCTTGGGGCGGGGCTGATCTCGGCAGAATACGAACCGCTGGCGCGCGCCTTTGTCGGCACAAAAATGACGGCGGATAAGCCGGTGAAGCTCGACTTTGTTTTCCGTGAGGGCGGGGCCTATGTGGGGCCGCTGCGGGTGGCGGCGGCACCAGTTATTCGCTAGATGCGCTATCTATATTGTAAAATCCGGCGTTTTGTACTGTAATTGGCAGAGCTACACTTTGGTATCTTTGGAAACCAAGGGGGTGGCTGTGTATAGTTTTAAAAAGACCCCACCGGCGATGCCGCCACCGGGTCACGGAGACCGAGCTTGGCCCTCAATGCCCGCGCGCAGACCCCACCGTCGCCCCTGTCGCTGAGTGAATTGCGACTGCGGATCGACGCGATTGATGCCGAGCTTCTTCGTCTGGTCGATGAGCGCTCGGCGCTGGCGGGTGACATTGCGGCGGCCAAGGCGCGTGAGGGCGGTGACGCCAATGCCTGCCTGCTGCGCCCTGACCGCGAAGCCATGCTGCTGCGCAAGCTGACGGGTAAGCCGCGCGTAGCCGCTTCGGATGCGGCCGTGGTCGCCATCTGGCGTGAACTGATCTCGGAATCGCTACGCATTCAAGGTGAAGGTCAGGGTGGTCTTCACCTTGATTTTTGGGCGGGTGACGCTTCGGGGCAACTGGTCAAATGGAGTCGCGAACGTTTCGGGGCCGCCCCCTCTGAGGGCGGTCTGGCCGAGCCGGTGCAGGTCATCGCCGCGGCCCGTGATCCCCGCCACATCGGTATCCTGAGCCTCGATCCGCGCGCCGGCGCGTGGTGGGCGCGGCTTCTGGCCGAGCCGCAGGTGCGGGTGATCTGCGCCCTGCCGGAACGCACGCCAGAACGCCCAAAGGGCTTTGCCATCGCCGCTCTGAAACCCGAGCCGACCGGTGATGATGTTAGCTATTGGGTGAGCGACAGCCGCCTGTCCGAAGCCGCGCTGACCGAGCTTCTCGGGCAACGCGGTCTGGCTGCCGAATGGCTGTGCTCAACCGGTGGGATGAAGCTTTTTGGCTTGTCCGGTTTTGTGCAGGAAGATGACAGCCGCCTCGACTCCAAGGCCGAAAAGGCGCTGGGGTCTTTGTCCGGCGTGATCGGGTCCTCGCCGCGGATTTGATTCCTCTCATTGAACCTGCTGCCGCGTGGTGCTAACCAGCACCCAGTAAATATTCGCACGCGCAGGAACATCCCCGATGGATACCGTTTCGCCCCCCGTTTCCCAGCCTGAACCCAAGTCCGGTATCTGGGAGATTGCCGCCTATGTCGGGGGCAAGTCGAAGATCGAGGGCGTGGCCGAACCGACCAAGCTATCGTCCAATGAAAATGCGCTGGGCAGTTCGCTTAAGGCCATCGAGGCCTTCGAAGCCGCCCGTGCCAAGCTGTTTCGCTATCCCGACGGTCACGCCGCCCCGCTGCGCGAGGCCGTCGCTGCCTATCACGGCCTTGAGCCGGAACGCCTGATCTTTGGCAACGGCTCTGACGAGGTATTCGGCGTGCTCAATCAGGCTTGGCTTGAGGCCGGGGACAATATCGTGACCGGTGAGCACGGCTTTCTTGCGTATCGCATCAGCGCCGAAGCCTGTCAGGCCGAGGTGCGTCTGGCCCCCGAACCCGCTCAGCGCGTCGAAATCGAGCGCCTTTTGGAGCTGGTCGATGCGCGCACCAAGATCGTCTATATCTCCAACCCGGCCAATCCGACCGGCACCTGGAACACACCGGAAGAGATCGCTGACCTGCGCAGCCGTCTGGCCCCGCACATCCTGCTGGTCATCGACGAAGCCTATGCGGAGTTTGCCGACGAACCGACCTATCAAAGCGCCTTTGCGCTGGCGCGCAATTGCGACAATATGATCGTCACGCGCACCTTCTCGAAGATCCACGGACTGGCCGGGTTGCGCGTCGGATTCGGCTATGCCCCAGTGCGGGTGATCGAGGCGCTCGATCGCATCCGTATGCCGTTCAATATCAACCTCCCGGCTCAATACGCCGCCATCGCCTCTCTGGCCGATCAGGCGCATCTGGACGCGTCGCGCGCGCAGGTGCTGCAATGGCGGCCGCGCTTCTATCAGGCGGTGCGGGCGCTGGGCTACCGCGTTGATGTGAGTCAGGGCAACTTCGTCCTGATCCACTTCGCCGACGAAGCGCAGGCCGTACGCGCCAATGAGCACCTGATGCAAAAAGGCTTTATCGTGCGTCATGTCGCCAATTATGGTCTACCGCACTGCCTGCGCGTGACCATTGGCAAGGATTACGAAAACGAAGGCTTCCTCGCTGCGCTAGGCGCGTTTGCCGGTTAACTGGTGCGACAAATAATCGCTTTTGGCGACAGAGGGCGCTGAACTATAGTCACTGTTTCGCTCATTCTGTGATATCGTTTGCCTATGCCTGATCAGTCCTCCCCGCCCATCGCCAAAGAACGTCTTGTCTTCGGACAGGGCTTCCTCCGCGACGCCTGGTATTTTGCGGCGCTGGCGCACGATCTGAAGCCCGGTAAGCTGCAACGGTATGAGATTTTAGGGGAGCCGGTGCTGCTGGCGCGCGACACGCAGGGTAAGGCCTATGCGATGCGCGACATCTGTCCACACCGCGCCGCGCCCTTGTCCGCCGGCAAAATGATCCCTGACCCCAAGACCGGTCAGCCGGTGGTCCAGTGCCCCTATCACGGCTGGACGTTTGGCACTCATGGCGGCTGCACCGCTGTGCCTTCCCTGACCGCGGATCAGCCGATGGACGTCGAGCGCATTCGGGTGCGATCCTATGCGGTTAAGGAGCAACAGGGCATCGTCTGGATCTACATGACCGCCGATGCGCGCCGCCCGGCTGAGCCCGACCACGAGCCGCCTATGCTGCCGGGTGTGGTCGGTGGCAAACCCATTATCGTTGAGAGCATGGATTTCGATAGCCACATCGACCACGCGGTCGTGGGGCTGATGGACCCGGCGCACGGCCCCTATGTCCATCAGCAATGGTGGTGGCGCTCCTCTAAGAAGCAGCTTGAAAAAGCCAAGGCTTTTGAGCCGCGTGAGTTCGGCTTTGCGATGGTGCGCCACGCGCCGTCGAAAAATTCGCGCGCCTATCGTATTCTGGGTGGGGCCCCGGCAACCGAGATCACCTTCCGCCTGCCGGGCGTGCGCTATGAGCATATCGAGATTGGGGAGCGGCAGATTTTGGGCCTCACCTGTCTGACGCCGGTGCACGCCACAAGGACGCGCATCACGCAGATATTCTGGTCCGATCACGCCATTTTCCGCGCCATTGCGCCGATCTTCAAATTCGGTACTAGAGCTTTCCTCAAGCAGGACGGCGACATGGTCAATCTGCAAAACGAAGGGCTGAGATACGATCCATCACTCCTGTGGATCGACGACGCGGACACACAGGCCAAGTGGTACCAGCAGCTCAAGAGGGAGTGGATGGCGCACCGCTCCGAAGAACGCCCCTTCGCCAACCCGCTGAAACCGGCCACGCTCAAATGGACCAGTTGATCAGCCGCAGCGCCAGAAATGAAAAAGCCGCCGGAGATATACTCCGGCGGCTTTTTCATGGGAGGTGAGAGTTGGCCTACGCCGCCTTCAGGCCGGACACGATGAGTTCGATCTGAAAACGCAGACGCTCGCCCATGGAGACAAAGGTCTGACCGTCGCGATGGGCGCGGCGCAGATTGGCAAAGGTGAGGTCTTCGATGATCTCGGCGCCATGTTCGATGTCGGCCTTGGCCGGCAGTTCCTTTTCGCTCTGGGCGTGACGCAGAGTCTCCAGGATCACCTGACGTGTCATGTCAGTGAGGCTGGCGATATCGGCCAGACCGGCGTTGGCTTCGGCGTCGGTGGTTTGACCGCTCCAGTTCATCACGAAGGCCGACAGGATCAGGCGCGCATTGCCCTCTGCCGCTTCATAGGCCGCCATAAGCTGATGGTGCAGACGGTCGGCCAGCGGGCGCGTGGTATCGTGCGCGTCGATGGCTGAGGTAATGACGCGCGCGGTTTCTTCTTCGACGACTTTCACGAAGATCTCGTTCTTGTCAGCGAAGTTGGCGAAAACGGCACCTGTGGAGAGACCGGCTTCACGCGCGATGTCGCGTAAGGTGGCTGCCTCATAGCCGCGCTCCCGGAACAGAGCTTTGGCGGAGGCCAGGATTTTGAGACGGTTCAGTTCCTTGGAGCGCGCGCGCGCGCCCAGGGGGAGTGCCGTCTCTTCCTGAGTGAGTTTGTCTTTCAGTTCATACGCCTGATACATGTTCATTTATCGAGCTGTGTTGAGGGCGGTGCGGGCCGCCGGATGGAACCTATACCCATAAATGGGTTGGGGTTTTAGGGAATTCAATAGGTTACGCGGTTTAATGCCTATCGGGTCTTTAGGGCAAGCCCCAAAGGGCGTTAACCTAGGGAATTCGGTGAGAAACGCGTACCACACCCATTGGGGTGAAGTCTGATGCATCTATAACGAGAATGATCGTTCATTCCGTCGTATACAGAACTTCATTACGCCGAAAAACAGGCAAAAAATAGACCTGACCTCTAAAAAAGTGTAATCCTATAACATGAAGTGGCCCGTCCGGAGAATTCCCTCGGTGCATTGTTTTAGACAACACGCATCGCGGTCTGGATTTTTCGGCGTTAACATGGTTCAAAAAGACCGGCTATTCTCAAAGCCTGTTGCTGAGTGAGACCGCGATGAGCACCTTTCTTCTGATTGCCGCCTTGCTGGCGATGTTTGCGGTCCTTGTTGTACTGGGCATAGGCGTGTTCAGCCTCTATCGCGGCGGCAAGTTTGGCGAGCGCTGGTCAAACAAGCTGATGCAGTGGCGCGTCATGCTCCAGGCCGTAGCCATCGGCCTTCTGTGTCTGCTGGCCTGGTGGAAGGCGGGGCACTGAGCCTTCTATGGTTAAGCTCAACAGGATTTACACGCGGACCGGCGATGACGGAACAACCGGTCTGGGCGACGGGGCACGGCGGCTGAAGACCGATGTGCGAGTCGTAGCCATGGGCAGCGTCGATGAGGCCAATGCGGCGCTGGGCGTGGCGCGGCTGTTTGCGGAAGGCGCTGTCGATGCGCTTTTGGCGCAGGTGCAGAACGATCTGTTCGATCTGGGGGCCGATCTGGCCGTGCCCGATGACGGTCAGCCTAAAAGCTGGACGCCGCTGCGATTGGATGCGCGGCGCGTGGAGGCGCTGGAACAGGCGATAGATCTCTATAATGGCGAGATGGAGCCCCTCAGTTCCTTTATCCTGCCCGCCGGCTCGCCTTTGAGCGCGCATCTGCATCTGGCCCGGACCATTGCGCGGCGGGCCGAGCGCGATTGCGTGGCGCTGACGCAGGTGGCCCATGAGGTGGTAAGCCCACCGGTTACGACCTATCTCAACCGGTTGTCGGACTTGCTGTTCGTCCTGGCGCGCCACGCCAATGATCAGGGCCGCGCCGATGTTTTGTGGGTGCCCGGTAAGGTTTAAGGGGTTTGTACCTTATCCCCACGGGCGAAAATGCGGACGGTATGGGGCTCTTGAAAACGCGCTCTCTCGAGATTGTCTCATATGTGTCCGCCACATGAGAAATCTTTGAAAAGCATACCAAGAGCTATTTTCAATGACCCTTGGTGTTACCTGGATGCGGCCGAAGCGCTGGCCGATGCCGACGAAACTTCGGGCTGATCTACCGGTTTGGGTGAACCGTTAGACGCCCCTTTAGCGTCTTCGGTGGGCCACAGAATCTTTTGCGGCTCGCCTGGCTTACGTTTGGTCAAAATCGGTAGATAGACCGGCGTTTTGCACGCGCGGTACTTGTCCGACCACCAGCCGCCATTCGCCTCACACTTGCGTCGGGGCATCTCGTAAAGCCCGCCGTAAACCAGGATGCCGATACTGGCCACTATGAAGACCCCCAGCGCGATTAACTTGACGCGAAGGATAAGATTTTTGTCGCTTTTCATAAGGGGAGCACCATCCGTTGAGTGCCCGTTTCCATGCCTTCAAACCGCGCTTCAGGCAAGCGAAATGGTTACCGCTGAGATCGGAAAGCCAATAAAATGCGCGGGTTTCCGCCACGACACCGATTGACTTTGAGGGTCAGCGGCGTCAGTAAACGTCATCGAATTATAGCTTGCTGCGAGGAAAGCTCACCATGAAGGTACTGGTACCCGTCAAGCGGGTGTTGGACTACAATGTCAAGGTCCGCGTCAAGTCTGACCAGACCGGCGTCGATTTGGCCAATGTCAAGATGGCCATGAACCCCTTTGACGAAATCGCCGTCGAAGAAGCTGTGCGCCTCAAGGAGAAGGGCACAGTGACCGAGATCGTCGCCGTCTCCATCGGCGTGGCGCAGTGCGAGGCGATCCTGCGCACAGCCCTGGCCATGGGGGCCGATCGCGGCCTTCTGGTTGAAACCGATCAGGACCTTGAACCCCTGGCCGTGGCCAAGGTTCTGAAGGCCGTGGTGGCTCAAGAAAATCCGGACATCGTCCTGATGGGCAAGCAGGCCATTGACGGCGACAACAACGCCACGGGGCAGATGCTGTCGACCCTACTTGACTGGCCGCAGGCAACCTTCGCCTCGAAGGTTGAGATTTCCGGTTCTGAAGCGCTCGTCACCCGTGAAGTCGATGGCGGTCTACAAACGCTCGGCGTTCAGCTTCCGGCGGTCATTACCACGGACCTGCGCCTCAATGAGCCGCGCTACGCCTCCTTGCCCAACATTATGAAGGCAAAGAAGAAGCCACTCGATACCAAGGCGCTGGCCGATTACGGCGTTGATGCGGCGGCGCGTCTGACGGTGGTCAAGGTCACCGAGCCGGCTAAGCGGTCGGCGGGTATCAAGGTCGATAATGCTGACGGCCTAATCGCTAACCTCAAGACGGCAGGAGTTCTCTGATGGCAGTTCTGGTTATTGCCGATCACGACGGCGCGCACCTGCGCGACACGACGCTGAAGGTCATCACGGCAGTGCAAAATCTGTCGGGAGATATCGACGTTTTGGTCTATGGCGACGCGGCTGGCGTGGCCTCTCAGGCCGCTGCGGCGGCGGGCGTGCGCAAGGTGCTCACCGCCGAAAGCGCCGAGCTGAAGGCCGACATCGCGGAGGCCGTTTCAGCCCTGATCGTGTCACTGGCCGCGGGCTATGACGTCATCGCCGTCCCCGCCACGGCGTCGGGCAAGAATGTCGCGCCGCGCATTGCGGCGGCGCTGGACGTTTCGATCATTTCCGATGTCATCGAAGTTGTGGCGGGCGACACCTTTGTCCACCCCATCTATGCGGGCAATGCACTGGAAACCGTCAAAACGTCGGACGCGAAAAAGGTGCTGACGGTGCGCCCGACGGCCTTTGCGCCGGTGGCAGCGACGGGCGGTTCGGCGGCGGTCGCCGCCGTAGCGGTTCCGGCGGTGACGCTGAAGACGCGCTTTGTGTCGGACGAAAAAGTCGTCTCGGATCGCCCGGAACTGGGTGCCGCCAAGGTGGTGGTGTCTGGTGGCCGGGCGCTGGGTTCGGCTGATGAGTTTAAGGCCGTACTGGAGCCTCTGGCCGACAAGTTGGGCGCTGCGGTCGGCGCCTCGCGCGCGGCGGTCGATGCAGGCTATGCCCCCAACGACTATCAGGTGGGGCAGACCGGCAAGGTCGTGGCCCCGGAGCTTTATATCGCCGTGGGCATTTCGGGCGCCATTCAGCACTTGGCGGGTATGAAGGACTCCAAGGTCATCGTCGCCATCAACAAGGACCCGGAGGCCCCTATCTTCCAGGTCGCCGACTTCGGTCTGGTTGAGGATTATAAGACCGCCGTCCCGGCTCTGCTCAAGGCGCTGGGTTAAGACCCCGCCATTGCCTCCCTACCGTATCCCCGGCGTATCAGCGCCGGGGATTTTTTATTGTAACCCTTGATTACCCGGTGGGGCGGTTTAAGCTCTTTCCATAAAAACAAGTACCGCGGGTTCAAAATGACAGAGATCAAAGTCGTCGGCGTTATCGGGGCCGGGCAAATGGGGTCGGGCATCGCGCAGGTATGCGCGCAGGCTGGCTACGAAGTCTTCCTCTACGATCAGCAGGCTGCTGCCCTCGCCAAGGCTGTCGAAAAGATCAACAAGGGTATCGCCCGGTCGGTCGAAAAGGGCATCATCACGGCTGAGACAGCCGCCAACGCGGTTAAGCTGGTTAAGCCGGCAGCCATGGCCTCGGAACTGGCCGACTGCGATCTGGTCATTGAAGCGGCGACCGAAAACGAAGACATCAAGAAGGCCATCTTCCAGTCGGTGTCCGAACACCTGAAACCCGAAGCCATTCTGGCGTCGAACACCTCGTCCATCTCGATCACGAGACTGGCCACGGCTTCGGACCGTCCGACGCGGTTTATCGGTCTGCACTTCATGAACCCGGTGCCAATCATGAAGCTGGTCGAGATCATCCGCGGCATCGCTACCGAGACCGACACCTACGAGGCGGCCGTGCGCTTTGCCGAAAGCCTCGACAAGATCACCGCCAATGCGCAGGATTATCCGGCCTTTATCGTCAACCGCATCCTGATCCCGATGATTAACGAAGCCATCTACACCCTGTACGAAGGGGTGGGGACGGTCGAAGCCATCGACACGGCCATGAAACTGGGGGCCAATCACCCGATGGGGCCGCTGGAGTTGGGGGATTTCATCGGTCTTGATACGGTGCTGGCCATCATGAACGTGCTCTATGACGGTCTGTCGGATTCCAAATACCGCCCCTGTCCGCTGCTGGTGAAGTATGTTGAGGCCGGCTGGTATGGTCGAAAGACCGGGCGCGGTTTCTATGATTATCGCGGCGAAAAGCCCGTTCCGACAAGGTAAGTTCTGCTTGCTCACGGCCCGCCGCCCGCTTTTCTTGTGGTTCAGTCTGGCGCTGCTGGCAGCGTCGATCCTGCACGCTTGCGTGTGGTTTGCGGCGCGCGTCTTTGCGGCGCAGGGCCTGCTAGCGGCACCGGAAGGTGCGCGTCAGATGGGCCTGTCGCTGTTCTGGATGGTGTGTGCGACGTCGTTATGGCTCATCCAGGGGCCGAAAAACCGCGTGCACGCGGTCGGCCATGTGATCGGCTGTGCCTTCCTCGTCTGTTCTCTGGGCTCGGTCATGGCGTTCAGCAACCTGACCCTCAGCCAGAATTTCGAACTGAGTTTCAGTAATCTGCTGGTCTTTGCGCTCGTGGCTGTGCCGATGGTCGCCAGTCAGGTCCTGCTGGCCGTGCCGTCCGCCATGCTGTTCCAACTGATCCTGCTCAAGCGCCCGCTGCAGGCCATCAAAGAGGCCCCCGCCGCATGAGTGCCGAGCGCTATCCCGCCCTTGACTATATCCGCGGGTTCGCGCTGCTGGGCATATTGATCGTCAATGCCCCGGCTTTCGGCTGGCCGCTGGAAGTGTATATGAACCCGGCGCGCGCCACGATCGCGTTGAGCGACGCCGACCGTCAGGCGTGGTGGGTCATCCATACCTTTTTCGAGTCGAAATGCCTGACCCTTTTTGCCATGCTGTTTGGCATCAGCTTGTTTTTGGTTGGGCAGAAAGACGATCCGGCAACGCCGGTGATGCAGACCGTGCGCTTTCGGCGTTTGGTCTGGCTGGCTCTGATCGGCGTGGGGCACGGCGCGGCCATTTGGGTCGGCGATATCCTGCTGATGTATGCCCTGTGCGGCCTGTTCTTTATCCTGACCATCCGTACGCCGCATCTGTTGCGTTGGGGGATTTTCGCCTGGGCGCTGGGCGGGCTTATGGTGGTCGGAGCAGGGTTTATCCTGAGCTTTGTGCCGCGTGAGCAACTGGGGGAGGCCCTCAGCGGCAGCGACGGCCTGAGCTTTGCCGAAACGATCCGCCTGATGCAGGGAACATTTGCCCAATCCCTGCACGCCAATTTCGTCATGTGGGCGATGAGCATATTCTCTCAGATCGCGGTCTTTGCGCCCAAGGTCATCGGCCTTATGATGATTGGACTGGGCCTGTTCAAGGGGGGCTATTTCGACGCGCGACGCACCCTGTGGCATGTTGTGGCGATCATTTTGGGGGCGTTGGCGCTGGCGGTCATCGGTTGGCAGAACCTGATCATCTTGCGCGAAAATTTCCCGGAGCCCGAAATCTATGGCTCGCATCGCGCGGCAGCGGAGTTCCTGAGTATCTTCGTCAGTCTCGGCTACGCCAGCGCCCTGATGCTGCTGAGCCGTCTGCCGGTGGTGAAGGGGGTGACGAACCTGTTGAGCCCAGTCGGGCGCATGGCCTTTACCAACTATCTCAGCCAGTCGCTGATCATGACGGCGATCTTCTATGGTGGACGCGGGCTGGGCCTCTACGGGCAATTGTCGCTGTCGCAGATGGTGCCGATCGTGGTCGGCATCTGGCTGTTTCAGATCGTGGCCAGCGCCTTGTGGCTACGCGTATTTCGCTACGGCCCGTTCGAATGGGTGTGGCGCTGTCTCAGCCACGGGCGCTTCGTGGCCATTCGCTGAATCGCCGCCCGAATTGCCGGGGAGGCGGACAGTCCGAGCCGCGTGAGTGAGGTGGTGGCGGGTGCCCACCGACTGCCCTATAAAGTGAGACCCTGGTTACTTAGCCAGCGCGTCCACGAGCGCCTTGACCTCCGCGGCATCCCATTTGGCTTCCCCGCTAAGGCGCGCCACTTCCTGACCGTTTTTATCGAGGATGATTGTTGTCGGCATGCCCACAATGCCCCATTTGCTCATCGGCTGAATTTCGGAGTCGATATAGACGGGCAGGCCGCCGCTGAGCTTCAATTCCTTTTCGACCGCCGCCTTGTCTTCGGCCTTGTCGATACTCAGCGGCAGGACCAGCACCTTTTGCGGGTCGTAGCCCTTTTGCAGATTGGCCAGTGTCGGCATCTCGACCTTGCACGGTGCGCACCATGTCGCCCAGACGTTCAGCACCACCACACGGCCCTTGAAATCCGACAGTTTGACCGGCTTGCCCTCGCCATCAAGAAAGCTGATGTCCTCGATGGGGCGCGCGGTGGCGTGAGTCTCCAGCTTGGCCAAGGCGCCGGTGGCGTAAGACTTGAGTGGCCCTTCGGCGACTGGACCGCTTTCGGCGGCCACTGTGCCGTCAGTCTCGGCTTGACGGAACAGCACCACAGCCGCTACGGAGACGGCGATTATCAGGACCAGCAGTCCCGCGACGATCAGGTTGAATTTCAGCTTGCGCGGCGGTTTGGTCCGCTCTGTCTGCGGGGCCTTCGCTTCGGCGTTCGCCGTGTCCGTGTTTTCGTCCAGAGGCTCATTCATGACCGATCCTTCGCAATCCCCCAATTCCGCCGGGCAGAAAATGTGGGGTGGACGATTCTCTGCCCAACCTGACGCCATTATGCAAGCCATCAACGTCTCAATCGAGGTTGACAAACGTTTGTGGGCCCAGGACATCGCCGGATCGCGCGCCCACGCCGCCATGCTGGCCAGACAGGGTATCATCAGCGCCGAGGCGGCGCAGGAGATCGACGCCGGCCTGCAAACCATCATCGGTGAAATTGAAGCCGGGACATTCCCTTTCCGCGCCGAATACGAAGACATCCATATGAATGTCGAAGCGCGTCTGCGCGAGTTGATCGGGGCGACGGCCGGCCGTCTGCACACGGCGCGGTCACGCAATGACCAGGTGGCGACCGATTTTCGCCTGTGGGTGCGCGACCGCGTGGACTACACGATTGCGCAACTGCGTGATCTGCAAAAGGCGCTTGTGACGCGCGCCGAAGACTATGCCGACGCCCTGATGCCGGGTTTCACCCACCTGCAGCCGGCGCAGCCCGTGACCTTTGGCCACCACCTGATGGCCTATGTCGAAATGTTTGGCCGTGACGCCACGCGTTTTGAAGACGCGCGAAAGCGCATGAACGAAAACCCCCTGGGCTCCGCGGCTCTGGCCGGGTCACCGTTCAACATCGACCGCCACATGACCGCAGAAGCGCTGGGGTTTGATCGCCCGACAGCCAACAGTCTGGACGGTGTTTCCGATCGCGATTTCGCGCTGGAATCCTTGAGCCACGCCGCCATCTGCGCCGGGCATTTGTCGCGTCTGGCCGAGGAAATCGTCATCTGGACGACACCGCAATTCGGCTTCATCCGCCTCTCGGACTCTTTCTCGACCGGTTCTTCCATTATGCCGCAAAAGCGCAATCCCGATGCGGCTGAGCTGGTGCGCGCCAAAACGGGCCGCATTAACGGGGCGCTGATTGCGCTGACCACGGTGATGAAGGGGCTACCTCTGGCCTATTCCAAGGATATGCAGGAAGACAAGCCGCCCGTATTTGAGGCTTTTGAATCGCTCGATCTGGCGCTTGCGGCCATGACCGGCATGGTGCGCGACTTAAGCGCCAATCTGGAGCGTATGAAAGCCGCAGCCTCATCGGGCTTTTCGACAGCAACGGACCTCGCCGACTGGCTGGTGCGTAATCTCAACATGCCGTTTCGCGATGCGCACCATGTTACCGGGGCGGCGGTCAAGTTGGCCGAAGGGCAGGGTGTGGACCTTTCGCAACTGTCACTCGCTGATCTGCAAAAACTGGAGGCGGGGATTACCGAAGACGTATATAGTGTCCTCACGCCCGAAGCCTCGGCGGCTTCGCGCCTGTCCTATGGGGGCACCTCGCCTGTGCGGGTGCGTGAACAGATCCAGCGTTGGAAGGAAATTTTGGCATGACCGCTACCGTATCGCGTTCATTTGTGAAGGCCGCCCTGGTGCTGGCCGCGATCTCCGGTCTGGGTCTGACCGCCTGTGCCAAACAAGGCGATCTGGAACGCGCGCCGCCTCTGTGGGGTAAACGCGCGCAGGACGAGGTTACGGCCAAAAAGAAGGCTGAGGCCGAAGGCAAGGCGACCGAGCGCGCCCTGCCGCGCAAAGAATTCAAGAACGAAATGCCCGACCCCTATCAGCAAAACACCAAGGTTGCCGACGCCCCGCTTGAGGGCACCGGTAACGCTCAGCGCCAGTAATCTTTTTTGCCTCCCCGATGAGTCGGGGAGGGCGACCATTGCGCATGACGACGATGGTGGCGGGGGCTTGCGCCTCACAGGAACCTGTTTTCATATGAATCATTTTGATATCCGTGACGGCGAGATGCACGCCGAGGGCGTATCCATCCGCGAATTGGCCGAGCGCGTCGGCACGCCGCTCTACGTCTATTCTTCCGCCACCTTTGAGCGGCATTTTCAGGTCTTCTCTCAGGCCCTTTGGGCGCAAGACGCCCTGCAAAGCCCCAAAAACGAAGCCCCGCTGATCGCCTATGCGACCAAAGCCAATTCCAATCTGGCCGTGCTGCAAACGCTGGCGGAGCAGGGGGCTGGGGCCGATACGGTGTCCGAGGGCGAAATCCGCAAGGCGCTGACCGCAGGCATCCCGCCAGAACGCATTGTCTTTTCCGGCGTGGGTAAGACCGACGAAGAAATGGCCTTTGCGCTGAAGACCGGCATCTATCAGCTCAATGTCGAATCGAAGCCCGAACTGGAACGCCTCAGCCACGTCGCGGCGTCTCTGGGCCTGGTGGCCCCGATTGTCATCCGCATCAATCCGGGCGTTGGTGCAGGCGGTCATGCCAAGATCACCACTGGCGGCGCCAAGGACAAGTTCGGCGTGTCGGCGCGCGAAGCCATCGCCCTTTATGGTCAGGCGGCCGCTGATCCGAATATCGCGCCGATGGGCATTGCCTGCCATATCGGCAGCCAGATCACCGACCTTGCCCCCATGCAGGCGGCGTTCTCGAAGATGAGGGGTTGGGTTCAAGAACTGCGCGCTGGCGGCCTGAGCGTCGAGCGCCTCGATCTTGGTGGTGGACTGGGTGTGCCCTATTTCAATATGTCCGAACCGCCGTCTCCAGAAGACTTCGCCCAGATGGTGGCGCTAACGGTCGGCAATCTGGGGGTACGCTATACCTTTGAGCCAGGTCGTCTGATCGCCGCGAATGCCGGGATTTTGGTGTCGCGCGTCATCCATATCCATGAGCGCGAAGATTCAGGCCAAAAGTTTCTGGTCGTCGATGCGGCGATGAACGACCTGATCCGCCCCGCCATGTACGACGCCTATCATGACATCCGTCCGGTCGTGGCGGTTCAAACGAATGAAACCGCCACCTATGATGTGGTTGGCCCGGTCTGCGAAACCGGCGACACTTTTACCCGCGGCCGCGACCTACCGGCGCTGAAGGCAGGTGATCTGGTCGCCTTCATGTCAGCCGGGGCATATGGGGCGGTGATGGGTAGCGAGTATAATTCGCGGCCACTCGCCCCTGAGGTGTTGGTGCGGGACACAGACTGGGCTGTGGTGCGTCCGCGCCCCTCCTATGAAGAGATGATGAATCGCGAGGTCTTGCCGGAATGGTTAAGACCGCATAGGGTACGTGCGGACTAAATCCGCACGTCTTTGGGGGACGGCATGAAGTTGCAACGGACAAAACCCTTATCGAAGCTGAACCGGGCGCTGTTCTGGACGCACGTGGTGATGATCTGGGAGCAAATACTGCCCGCCCTGACGCCGTTTTTGCTGTTGGCCGGCGCGATTGCCGTGGCGGCCCAGTGGGGTGTGTTTGCGGCCCTGAGTCCGTTGGGGCATCTGGGTGTACTGGCCGCGGGCCTTGTGGTGGCCGCCATCGCCGCCGTGCTGAACCTGCGCGGCTTCAAACAGCCGAGCTTTACCGAGATCAACACCCGACTGGCGCTCGACAATGGCGTCACTCCCGACGTGCTGATCGGTTTGCGCCACAAGATGAAACAGCCCCATCTGAAAATCGGCAAGGCGAAGGCCGGTATGGCCAAGGGCGACCCGCTGGCCCTGCGCTATCTTATGCTTATTATGTTCGGCTTCGGCTATCTGCTGCAGGGGCCGGTGCCGCTTAGCGAGATCTCTTCGGCCTATATGCCGCTGAAAAAGGGCGCGCCGGTGGTGGTCGCGCAACTGGACAATTCCCGCTGAGGCGTTGGGCTGGCCTGCTGACGCCGGCCGCCGTGGCGACGTGTACCTGCCCCATCCGCATCACAGCTCCCCTAATCGGCCACCGAGGCCTTCAGAGGCGAAGCGAAGGGCGCAGCCGGCAATGGCCTGCGCGTGGGCGGTATTGAGGTGCGCCTCGACGGCGTTGATGCCTTTAAATGTCGTCAGCACTGCGAGGCCTTCGCTTGCGCAGACGCCGCCAGTCGGCAGATGAACCCTCTGGTGGCCGGGACCGAGGGGGGCTGCGACCCGCAAGGCGAAAACAGGTGCGGCCTCAGACTTGCCGTCTGCGTTGTCGAAGGCCGCAATCTGGGCGAGGCGCACGTGAAGGCCGAGCCCTGGCCTATCGCCGCTTTTCCTACCAGTGCCTAACCGCCGACGAGGCCGCCAAACCCTCCCGTATCGGGGCCTGGGTGTATGACATAGGGGCAACAGATAAGAACGTAACGCGAGCCTAGTTCAACTCCGGAAACCCATGCTCACGTAGGAAGGTCTTCGCGGCTTCGACGTCGGGTCCGTGGATCAGTCCCAGTTGCATCGCGCCCATTATCAGCACCAGCGCCGTCAGTACCGCCGTGGCCATCTGCCAAGGGCGCGCCGGATTAAAGCGTGAGGCCTTGCGGATCGAGGCAGGATTGACACCGTAAGAGCCGGTTTCCAGTGTAAACGCCATTTCGAACCCGTCCTGAAAACGCTCATCCGGATTGGGTGCCAAAGACTGAAGGATGATGCTTTCCAGCCAGCCCGGTGCATCATGGCGTTTGTGAGTGAGAAGGTCCGGACGTTTCAGCGTCGGCTTGGTGAAGGGCTCGCTTTCGCCATATGGGAAGGTGCCGCCGGTAAACAGTCGGTGCAGGGTGACGCCGAGCGCGAAGATGTCCGAACGCTCGTCACCCCACTGACCTTCGAACAGTTCCGGCGCCATGTAGTTATTGGTGCCCGGGGGCAGGACGCCGGTTTTTTCGTCGAGCGCTGGCAGGCGCGCAAAGCCCAAATCGACCAATTTCAGCCCGCCATCTTTCAGCAGGATCACATTGTCGGGTTTGACGTCACGATGGATGACGCCCGCCCGGTGCAGCGAGCCCAGCGCCTTCGCGAGCTTGGTCGCGATGTCAATGCCTTCGCTCAACCCAATAGCCGGTTTGCGCGACAGGCGCTTTTCCAGCGTTTCGCCTTCATAGAAGGGTTGGGCCACATAGAGGCAGGTCTGACGTTTGGGCGGCAGTTGCAGGACCGAGCCGATCCACATGTGCTGCACCCGGCTGGCGACCCAGGTTTCGCGCACAAAGGCCTGCCGGGCGAGGGTTTCGGCCCCTAGATTGTGCGGTTTGGGGAATTTGAGCACAACGGTTGAAAGCGGCCCGGTGGCCGACAGGTCGCGGGCCTTGAACACGCGGCTGTACATACCGTCGGCCAGCATAACCTCCAGCTTGAAGTCGTCGATGATTTCGCCCACCTCCGGCGGTTCGCGCATCGGCAGGCGCGAAATGGCGGCATCTAGGTCCTTAACGGTGGCGGGGGGCAGTTCGAAGATGTCGATGATCAGCACGGTGGCGTTGTCATCGCCGCCATTGCTGATGGCCATGTCGACCAGTTTTTGCGCGGTATCATCGGCCGATAGCCGTTCGGACAGGATGGCGTTGATCTGGGCTTCCGGCACCTTGGCGTGCATCCCGTCGGAACACAGCAACAACCGGTCGTGCGGGAAGATGTCGTGGATGCGGTAGTCGATACGCACCACCTCTTCGAAGCCGATGGCGCGGGTAAGGTAGGGCGAATCCTCGCCGCCTTCGGGCTTGTGATCCTGCGTCATCTGCCCCAGATAGCCCTCGCGCCAGCGGTAAAGCCGCGTGTCGCCGACGTGGAAGGAATGCAGGCGGTTGCCCTTGATCACCACGCCGGTGAAGGCGCAACTCATGCCACGGACGTTTTCGTCCTTCTGTCCCTGCCGGTGGAGCCAGTAGTTGATGCTCTCCAGCGCCCGACCGGCGGTCTTTTGCGGCGACAGGGCCTCGGTCTGGCTCAGATAATCGTCGATGAAGGAGCGCACGCTTAGTTCCGCCGCGACCCGACCACCCTTGCGTCCGCCGACGCCATCAGCCAGCGCCGCCACCAGCCCGTGATGCGACCCGTCATCGGCCAGACACGAGGCCGCAAAGTCCTGATTATCCTCGCGCCGGCCAATATGGCTGGCGAACCCGACGGCGGCCTTAAGACGGGTGGCGGTAGGCAGGCTGGCCATGCAGTGTCCTGTGTTTCGACGCTCTTTGTACCCGCGCCCGCGTGGGCCGGCATGCGAGGCATCCATTCTTCTGTCACAGAACGATAAAACGAAAACCGCGGCTATGGCAAAAAATTAAAGCCGGATACCGATTCTAAATCCACCCCAGTGTCTTCCGTGCACGATTATGGGCGCAGAGATATCCTTCATCATGACAAATTCGCCATTGCCCATATCGCGGCGATAGGCCTGCACGAGAGGCGGGCCGCTGTTTTGCCCGGCGCGCAGGCCGACGCGATCGTTGAACAGGCGGCGATTGCGGCAATGGGCGGTGTTCCATTCCGGATGGTCGGGCCTTTGAGGCTGAGAGAATTTGCGATTGTGCGTCGGTAGAAACCCATTGCGATCAACCGCGGCACAGAAGGCAATCTGAGGGTCGCTGCTGAGGATGGTCTCCTGAAGATCAGGCAGCAGACGATCGGTCAGGGCGACGAAGTGTGTCATGAACTGGGCCGGGTCAGTGCCAGGGATGGGGCGGTAATCGGCGTCAAAGAGATCGGCCTGAGTGACCTCGCCCCCGGCCAAAGCGGCTTCGAACATCTGGCTGACGCGTAGGGCGGCGTCTGCGGCCTTGCGCACGGTGGCGCTGTCGGCGTTTTCGACACCCGCCGATGAGGTCAGTTGCATGATGGCCTCGGCGTCCATCGCTACCTTTTCAAGTCGCTCGCTACCGCCGGTCAGCAAGGTGTCCAGTTGCGCGACATCGGAAGACAACTGCCCCAGACCTTCGCGCACTTCACCGGAACGGCCCTCAATGCGGCCCGCGCCTTCGGTGACCGCCCGAAGGGTCTCACGCGCCTGATCAAAGGCTTCGCCGATACCGGCCAAAGATGAGTCCTGAGACGATTGCGTGCCTGAGGGTTTGCCGGCGCCTTGCCCGGATACGGCGCGCGCCATATCGAGATTGTCCTCGCTGATCTGCGTCAGAGTTTCGATTTCCTGCGTCAGGGCTGACAAGGTTTGCTGGATGTGGCGGGAGGCTTCGCGTGTCTGCGCCGACAGAGCCTTGACCTCGGCGGCAACGACCGCAAAGCCGCGTCCGGCCTCACCGGCGCGGGCGGCTTCAATGGTGGCGTTCAGCGCCAGAAGATTGGTGTTGGAGGCGATAGTTTCGATGGACCGCGCCACCTGGGCCACCGAGGCGAGGCTGCTGGATAAGGCGGTAATACGCGAGGCCTGCCCCTCAGCGCTCGTGACCCAGTGTTCCATGGCCCCGATGGCTTGTGAGACGCGGCTTTCGGTGTCGCGTGCCGACTGATCCAGCCGGCCCTCGGCCTCACGGGCCAGATCGACCAGACGGGCGTTTTGCGCGGACACCTCAGCCGCCGCGTCCGCCAGTGTCTTCAGGGCGCGTGTCTGATCGGCATGGCGGCGTACCACTGTCTCGATATTGCCCGACACCGAAAGAAGCTCGAGCCCTACGGAACCGGCAATGTCCGAGATGCGGTGAATGACCTGATGCGCGGAGGCCGTATCCGTCGTCTCGGCGGACACAGGCGTCAGGCCAGACAGGGCGGCTTGCGTCATGGGCGGTTCCTCGGCGATTATGTGGTTTTAAGCCGAGGGTCCGCTGAAATGGTTGACAGGTGTTGAACAAGCCAAGCGGCTCAGGGTTCAGTCCCATCAAAATCCTAATTCAGCACGCGCTTGGTTTGGGGCGCATCCAGCGAGAAAAGCGGCACCTGCACGGCTAGCCATTCGCCATCGTCCGTCACGCACATATAATGGCCACCCATGGTGCCGGAGTCCGTATCAAGCGGGCAGCTTGAGGCATAGCTATAGCTCTCCCCAGGACAAATGCGCGGAGTTTCGCCGACCACGCCTTCGCCATCGACCGTCTGAACGCGGCCTAGCGCATCGGTAATGCGCCAGTGGCGGGTTTTGAGCTGAAGGGCGCGGTCGGAGGCATTGGCAATGGTAATGTTATAGGTCCACAGCCATTTGTGGGCGCGGATGGCGTCGTCATTGCGCGGGACGAACTGAACGCGGACGCTGACAGTCACGCCGTCGGTGGTGGCGGTATAGATCATGGCCGCAGAATAAGGCGCTTTGCGTCCTGTGTCAGTTTTTCTTTGCGCATTATGTTTCCGCCGCTTAAATGCGCCTCCCTGCTTTAAGAAAGTTAAGATTCCTGATGAGCGTCTCCGGTATCCTGCCGCTGCAATCCATCCGTGAACTGGTTGATCAGAGCGCTATTATGAGCGCCTCAACGCTCGATGCCGACCAGATTCAGCCGGCGTCAATCGACCTGCGGCTGGGGGCGAGGGCCTGGCGCGTGCGCGCCTCCTACCTGCCGCGCGGCAAGCGGGTGATGGACCGCCTGCCCGACGTGGTGATGCACGAAATGGACCTGACGCGTGGCGCGGTGTTCGAATCGGGTTGTGTCTATATCGCTGAGTTGCAGGAATTTTTAAGCCTGCCGGCCGGGGTTTCTGCGCGCGCTAACCCCAAAAGCTCGACCGGGCGGGTGGATGTCTTCGTGCGGTTGCTGTCAGATTTCGGCGACCTGTTTGACGATGTGCGCCAAGGCTACAAAGGTCCGATCTATGTTGAGATCGCCCCGCAGACCTTTTCTGTGCTGGCCCGCACCGGCACGCGCCTTAACCAGTTGCGCCTTAAAACGGGTGAGGTGCCCAAGCTCTACACGGCCGATTGCGGCGTGGACCTGATGACCGGTGATCTGGTCGGTTATCGTGCCCGCCGCCACGCCGGGGTCATCGACCTCGACCAAGTTGATGGCCATAATCCGCGCGACTACTGGGAACCGCTCTATCAGAATAAGGGTCAGTTGCTGCTCGATCCGGGCGAATTCTATATCCTCGCCTCGCAAACCGACGTGGTCATTCCGGCGAATGAGGCCGCCGAAATGCTGCCCATAGACCCGAGCGTCGGCGAATTCCGCGTCCACTATGCCGGGTTCTTCGATCCGGGTTTCGGCACGGAAGAGGCGGGTGGCATCGGATCAAAAGGCGTGCTGGAAGTGCGTTGCCACGAAACGCCGTTCCTGCTCGAACACGGACAGACCGTAGCGCGTCTGGTCTATGAGCCGCTAGTGGCCAAGCCGGAACAGCTCTACGGACAAGGCGGCTCACACTACCAGAAACAGGGATTGAAGCTCTCCAAACACTTCAGGCCCTGGTGAACTCTTAAATATGTCGATCTAGGCGTCGGCTTGGCCTGCCCGTATCATATACGGGCGGACGCAAGCCTCCTTCGATCTCATCCAAATTGAAGACTTTTACAGGCGGTGTACCCGGCATATCGCTTTTTTGTGCAGCGACAGGCCTGATGATCCTTCAGACTATGGAGGATAGTATGGGTTATATGATTGGCGATACGGTTCAGCTCAAATCCGGCGGCCCGGCCATGACCGTGAACAATGTCGATCTCGACAACTACGTCTATTGCGACTGGTTCGACGAACACGGCGACCGTCATTCCGACAAGTTCAAGGCCGACCTGCTGATTGTTGCCACCCCGGAAGCTGCGCCGAACGAACCCACTCCGGTGGCATCACCAAGCCTCTAAGCCTTTAACCTGCTCGCACATCATGCCGTGAGGGGGCCGCGCCCGAAGGGCACGGTGGTAGGGGGCCTTGGCAATACCATCCGCTCAGGCTTTTGAACTTAAACATAAGCTCTACCACCGCATCCGGCGCCGCGCGTCGTGCGCTCCCATCGCTTGGGAAAGCTGTCTTTTCGCCCTTGCTATACCCCAGCACGCTCGCGAGCTATGAGGGCTAGGCTGCCCGCTTTGACGGCACGGGCACTTCGACCCCCTCATCGAAGTGCAGGACTTCGGGGCGGGTTTCGTCCAGCGTAAAGCGCGCAGTGAGGGGCGACTTGTTGCCATTATAGCCGCCGGCCATTTTCACCAGCCGCGCAAACACCACCTTGAACGGCTCCAGCCATCTGGGGGACTTTGCCAGAGTGGGTTTCAGCCCCAGCCAGCGGCGCAGGCAGCCATTGGCGTAGATGACATTCGCGCGCCAGATCGCGGCCGGCGTCATGAACTCGATCGACAAGGACACGTTCACCGAGTCCTGATTGACGATGCGGTGCGGGGCGTTCTGTGTCCAGGTCAACATCTGCCCCGGCACGAACTCGACCTTCATCGCCTCGGCATCCCACGCCGGATCAAAGCGCAACTGCTCATCCGATTCGCGCAAGGCCACGCCTTCGAGGTCATGATCGGAGACATAGGGGTCTTTGGGCGGATAGACATAGACGTGCTTGACGCCGCGTATCTGCCAAAGGGTCACCAGCGGGATATCGAGATGGTAGAAGACGTGGGCGTTAGGCGAAGAGATCAGCAGGCCCAAATCTTCCTTCAGTGTGCTGACACCCGTCTTGGCGCGAATTTCGCCAAACATGGCCTCACACAGTGCGCCGATATCGGCATCCGAATGATTGACCTTGCGCAGGTTGAGCCATAACCGCCCGGCCTTCACGCCTTCCATCAGCGCGCGTCCGTCATGCACGCCGCGCCGGCCGAGGAACCACTGCCCCCAGTTGGTCGGGTCATAGCCCATAGTGAACACTTCCAGCTTGTCGCGCGGATAGCGGTCGATCAGGGCGATCAGCGCCTCGTCGGTAAACAGCGGGCTGTTGTGCAGGTTGTGCGTGAATGTGAGGTTTTCACGGCCAAAGCCCGCCTTGTGCGCGTCGGTCCAGGTGAGAATGTCGTTCATCAGCGTCCTGCCGGATTGGGTTTCAATAAGGCCGTGCCGTAAAAGCCGATCTTGTGAAACCAGATGAGTTTGCCAAGACCACGGGCGCCCTTGTCGAGGATACGCGCGGCGGCTTTTGAGCCTGTCGCGTAAAGCGCTAGCCCGGCCCCACCAAACAACACCGCCTGTACCAGCCCATTGAGCATCCAGTAGGCGCAGGTCAGCGGTTTTTTGGGCGTGCCAGCCATAGCCGAGGTCGAAGGCCCCTGACCATAGGCAAAGGCGCGCGGCAGGGTGTAACGCAGCGTGGCGCGGCTGTCGGGCACGTCTTCCCAAACAAAGGCGTCGGCCGCCCACACCATGCGCGCACCGTCCTGTTTCAGGGCGTAGAATAGCTTGTCATCCTCACCGCCGCAGATGTTGCGGTTGGTGTCGAAGGGCTGGTCGCCGCTCAAAAGGGTCCGGCGAATTAGCGAATTCCCGCAGCCGTAATAGTCGGGGATGGGGCCACTGCAGGCCGGCCCGAAGCGCGAGAAAAAGGCTTCGAAATAGGGCCGAAATCTGGGATCGGCGGTTTTAAGCCGCGCGGTGACCGGGCCAAACACCACATCGGCTTCAAAAGCCTGCTGCGCGCACAGCATCTTTGCCACCCAGTCGGGCGGGGCCTCTTCGTCGTCATCGAGGAAAAGGATAAGGGGGTCACGCGCGGCCTTTACCGCCGTATTGCGGGCATTGGCGACACCGGGGTTGGGTTCGTGCAGATAACTTAGGCTCTGCCCCGCACCGGGCGTCAGGCGCTCGACCTGGTCGCGCGCCGACCCTTCCGGGGAATTGTCGCAGACGATAATGTTCACGGCCCCCTCAACGTCCTTCTGCGCAAAGACCGAGTTGAGCGCGGTCTTTAAGCCGTCCGGGCGGCGGAAGGTGGGGATGATCAGGCTGACCGACATCTTACTGGCTCAGCCGTTTGCGGGCATTGGCGAAGGCATAGATCGTGCCGTTGACGCGCCCGCCGAGGTCCAGTTCCAGGCTGGCCAGTTGGTCGAGGCGACGCCCCAGGCGCTGCGTCAGATGCGACACGCCCAGCGCCTTGCCGCCGCTGTCGATCAGACGTGACAAGGTTTCAGAGGTGCGACCCTGTCCGGAGGCGGCAAACAAGCGACCATGCTGCACCACCGAATGGTTGTTGCAGAAGGCGTTCTTGTAATGCTGCTGCCCGGTCGAGAGGTCGTAATAATTGACACCTAACTCACGCAATGGCGTCTGACAGCCCTGCAGGAATATCTGACCGGGGGAATAGGCACTGTAGGCAGGGTCAAAGGCCGACACCCAAGGATGTATGCGGTCTCCCAGACGCGGCCCAAAGTGCCAAATGATCGGCTTGCCGCCTGCCGTGACGGTCGTCAGATGACCATAAAGCTGCGTCTGCGTATCGGCCGGGCGCACGAACAGCTGACGCATCAGGGCCTGCACCCAAGGGGCCGAGAGGAAATCGTGGATGCCGGTCTGCGCGGTCTGAGCGCGCTTGATGGCCAGCATGGCCTCAAAGTGTTCGGGCGTGAAATCCGGCAGTTCAAACCGTATCTCGCCGTGATCCTCTTCGAGGCGGCGGCGCAGGCGGTTGATGTTTTTCAGATGCTTCTTGTCGACATTATTGACCGTTTCACCGTGCGTCAGGTCGATACCGTAGGCGTCTTCGGGTTCACCCTCAAAGCCGTCAAAGGCCCCATAAGGGTCGATCAGGCCCGACACCTGAAAGGCGCGAATCCCAGCCAGAGCCAGTGCTTCCCGCGTCGGGAAGACCGTATCTGGGAAGCTGATCAGGGCCGTGTAGTCGTTGAACGGTGCGCCGACGGGGCGCGCAAACTGCCCCGGACGGCGGTGGTGCGGCAGGAAGGCAAGGGTCTTTCCGGCGCGACGAAACACCGCCACCTTTACATCATCGCGCACCTGCGCCACGGCGGCGCAGAAGTCCAACGACAGGACCGGCGAGCCGAAGGCAAAAGTCTGGCGCGCCATGTCGCGCCAAGCGCCGATGTCGGTTTCGCTAAGGTCGCGCGGAGCGATCAGGTCACAGGTAATCATACGGGTTCCGGGACGGGCCTGCGGAGGCCCCTTGTTTTACAGGGAATTCCTAACAGGGAAGGGTAAATATTCCCTATGTCAGGATAGTTACTTTTTTCAACCCACTGACAGGGAAGTGGAGGAAAAACCGGGTTTCGCGGGCGTCCGCAAACGCAAAAGACAAGTTTCACAATCTTTTTGACAAGGACGCTTGACATTGAAAGCGGCTCCCGTGTAAAGGTTACTTGTCACTTCGAGGGTGGTTGTTATGTCGGTAAATCGGTTTTTCTACACGGGTGTCATAGTGGCTGGGGTCACGCTAGGCACGGCAGGCGGATTTGTGGCGGCCAAGGCCTTTATGGCCCCGGTCGTCCCTGTGTGGGTGGTGCCTGCGTTGGTGTGCATCATTGCGGGTCTTGCAGCCCTAGCGCTCTTTGCTTTCGTTTACAAAAAACGCCACCGCGCGGACTTCCATGATGAGTTTGCGGTGCGCAAGAAATCAGAGTCGGCGCAATTGGGTTTGTCTCTAGGCATCCTGATGTTTCTTACCGTGCACCTGTCGCTGATATTTATTCCCGGCCTAGAGGAGGCGGTGTCCCATGCGATGCATCGCTTCGGTAACCCCTTCGAGGCAGGTCGAATGGTGGGTTTCCTGCCTGTTGTTGCAGGCGTTCTGATCGCGCGGCTGGCAACCGCTGTGAAGTATAGCTGAGGTGAGTGAGGTGAAGACGATGATGGCGAAGAAAAAGATTTCATTCACAGGTGTGCTTTTACGCGTTTTGGGCTTCAGTCTGATCGGAGGCATGGCCGTCGGAGCCTTGTCTGCAGTCCTGATGCTGGAAGGCGGTGTGACAGATCGTACCTTCATACTCGCGACAGCGGCGGCCCTGATGGGGGCTGTTTTGATGGTCGTTACCGGTGTCTATTCCATTCGCTGGTGGCAGAGTGTCGATGAGGCCGTGCGCCATGCCCATGCTTGGGCCTGGTACTGGGGTGGCAGCGCCGGTATGGCTTTTTCCACCGTGTTTTTCCTTGTCTTTACAGTCACGGACGGAGTGGTCGCCCGTACCCTCATGCAAAAGCTGGGATACGAAGGCGGGGCCGTTGAATTCGGCATGATACTGACGGCGGGGCCAATGTTGGTTGGCTATGGCATCGCGTGGGGTATCTGGTGGCTGCGGCACAGATAACATCATGAAAAATCGTCTCAAAGTCCTGCGTGCGGAACACAACCTGTCTCAGGCCGATTTGGCCCAGAAGCTGGATGTGTCACGCCAGACCGTGAATGCCATCGAAACGGAGAAGTACGATCCCTCCCTGCCGCTGGCTTTCAAAATCGCCGACGTCTTCGCCCTGAAAATCGAAGACATCTTCCAACCTTAATCTATAGTCTTTTTTCACACTCAAGAGGGGGTATCCCATGATCAATCTGAAAAACACTCGCCGTGCGCTTCTGACCGGCTTTGTCGCTGTCGCCGCCCTGCTTCCGCTGGGGGCAGCGCAGGCCAAAGAGACCGCTCCCGCCCCAAAAATGTGGGTCATCAAAGACGCCGACTCCACCGTCTATCTCTATGGCTCCTTCCATATTCTGAAGTCGGATACGCAGTGGCGGACGCCAGCGCTAGATAAGGTGTTCAACAGCGCCGACACGCTTTATCTCGAAGTGCCCAATATAGATGATCAGGCCGCCGCGACCGCCTTGGTACAGAAGTACGGTATCGACCCGACGGGCAGCCTTTTGAAGCCCTATACGCCCGAAGAGCAAAAGCTGATCCGCGAGACCTATGCCAAGTACGGCCTAAATATCGACCAGCTGGTCATGCTGAAGCCATGGCTGGCGAGCCTGATGCTGGCCATGGCGCAGATGCAGAAGGAAGGCTTTGATCCGAACATCGGCGTGGACAAGACGCTTCTGGCGGCGGCGCGCGCCAAGAACCTGCCGGTCAAGGGGCTGGAGACGATGGAAGACCAGATGAAGCTCCTCTCTCAGGATGTGTTTGGTGAAGAGTCGAAAGCGCTGCTCGATACGGTCAAAGAAGACGCTAACGTCAAGGCCCAGTTCACCAAGCTGCTGACGGCGTGGCAGACCGGCGACCTCAAGGGGATGGAAGTCCTGATGATCGACGAGATGAAGGCTAAGACGCCGAAGATGTACGAAGCCGTCATGGTCAACCGCAACCGCAATTGGGTGCAGCCGATCAAGGACGTGCTGGCCGGTTCGGGCACGCAGATGATCGTCGTCGGGGCTGGGCACCTGGCCGGTCCGGACAGCGTGCAGGCCCTTTTGAAAAAAGAAGGCATCAAGGTTGAACTGTACGACTATCAGTCTGCAAAGTAAGCCTTTGTGATCGTAACCCCTGTGCGTGATCGTGCAGGGGTTTTTATTGACATTGAGGCCGTTTTTATACACAAGGCGCGCCTAAGCCCCTTAAAGCTTAGAATTACCGATCCCCTTGGTCCCGTGCGGCTTTGGGGATGCTTCTTTTTTAAGGGATTCACGAAGATGAACACCACGCCTGAGACTGCCCCCGAAGATCACCTGTTCGGCGTTTATAACCGCGCCGCTATGGAGGTTGAACGCGGCGAAGGCGTGCGACTTTACGCCCGTGACGGGCGCGTGTTCATCGATCTGGTGCAGGGCGTGGCAACCAATGGCCTCGGCCACTGCCATCCGAGGCTGATTGAGGCGGTCAAGACCCAGTCCGAAAAGCTGTGGCACGTGTCCAATATCTTCCGCATCCCGGATCAGCAGACGTTGGCGGCGCGGCTTTGCGAAGACTCCTTTGCCGATCAGGTCTTCTTCACCAATTCGGGCACCGAAGCCGTTGAATGCGCGCTGAAGCTGGCGCGCAAGTATCACGACGCCAAGGGGCAGCCTGAGCGCATCGACATCATCACCTTTACCGGGGCCTTCCACGGCCGCTCCTATGGCGCGGTCAATGCCGGGGGCAATGATGCCTATCTTGCCGGGTTCGGGCCGAAGTTGCCGGGCTATGTGCATCTGTCGTTTGGCGACCATGAGGCGCTGAAAGCCGCCGCCGCCGCCCCCACGGCAGCGGCCATTCTGGTCGA
The DNA here is from genome assembly GCF_000175215.2 of Asticcacaulis excentricus CB 48. NCBI lineage: Bacteria > Pseudomonadati > Pseudomonadota > Alphaproteobacteria > Caulobacterales > Caulobacteraceae > Asticcacaulis > Asticcacaulis excentricus. The sequence continues at coordinate 543,779 of NC_014816.1, forward strand.
GCCGGTGCAGGGCGAGGGCGGCACCCGTCAGGTGCCGGAACAATGCCTGCGCGGCCTGCGTGATCTGTGCGATCAGTACGGCCTACTTTTGATGTTTGATGAGATCCAGTGCGGCATGGGGCGTTCGGGCAAGCTGTGGGCGCACCAGTGGTCTGGCGTCGAACCAGACGTCATGATGACCGCCAAGGCGCTGGGCGGCGGCTTCCCCATCGGAGCCTGTCTGGCGACCAAGGAAGCAGCGTCTGGCATGGTCTTTGGCAGCCACGGCTCGACCTTCGGCGGCAACCCGCTAGCCATGGCGGTCGGTCTGGTCGCCTATGGCGAGCTGTCGAGCCCTGAGATGCTCGATCACGTCAATCAGGTGTCCGGATTCCTGCGTCAGCAGCTCCAGGGTCTCAAAGCCGCCTTCCCGGACATCATTGACGAAATCCGCGGCAAGGGCCTGCTGGTCGGTATCAAGGTCAAGCCATCCAACCGTGACGTTATGGCTCTGGCGCGCGACAACGGCCTTCTGATTGCGGGCGGGTCCGACAACTGCATCCGCTTGCTGCCGCCGCTCAACCTGACCATTGAGGAGGCACGTGAGGCGCTGGCGTTGTTCGAAAAGACCTGTCAGGCGGCGCGCGACACCCTGCTCGTTGAGGAGACCGCGTAATGGTGAAGCATTTTCTGGACATTTCCGACCTGAGCGCCACCGACCTGCGCGCGATCCTCGATGACGCCCATGCGCGTAAAAAGGCGCGTCTGGGCTGGCCCAAGGGGCGCGTCGATGCCGATGCCCCGGCGCAGGACCGCGTGCTGGCCATGATCTTCGAAAAGAACTCTACGCGCACACGCTTCTCCTTCGATGCGGCTATCCGGCAACTGGGCGGTGACGCCATCATCTCGACGGCGACCGACATGCAGCTCGGTCGCGGCGAGACCATCGAAGATACGGCCAAGGTCTTGTCGCGCATGGTCGATGCCATCATGATCCGCGCCAATCGCCATGAGGATGTCGAACGTCTGGCGCGCGCCGCCAGCGTGCCGGTGATCAACGGCCTGACCAACAAGAGCCACCCGTGCCAGATCCTCGCTGATCTTCAAACGATTGAGGAACATCGGGGCGATATCAAAGGTAAGACCCTGGCCTGGGTCGGTGACGGCAACAATGTCTGTGCCTCCTTCATCCATGCGGCGGCACGTTTTGACTTCACGCTGAACATTGCTTGCCCGGCCAAGTATAAGCCCTCGAACGCTGACATGGTGTTTGCGGCGGAATCGCGTGCGCGCGTGACGGTGACGCAGGACCCGGAGGCCGCGGTGCGTGGCGCCGATGTGGTGATGGCCGATACCTGGGTGTCGATGGGCGACCTCGATCACGAGGAACGCCTTGAGGCCTTTGAACCCTATCAGGTCAATGAGGCGCTGATGAAGCTGGCCGGGCCCGACGCACTGTTCCTGCACTGCCTGCCGGCTCATCGCGGCGAAGAGGTGACGGACGGCGTGATCGACGGCCCGCAATCGCAGGTCTGGGATGAGGCGGAAAACCGCATCCACGCCCAGAAGGCCGTGCTGGCGTGGTGCCTGAACGCATAAATCCGAAACCTCCCTTCACGAAGTGCGGGGACGGGTAACATTGAAAAACCCCTCCGGTTTGCGCCGGAGGGGTTTTGTTTGGTCCTACTTCGCTGGGGCAGCGGCGGGTTTGTCCGCCGGCTTGACCTGAATACGCAGCAGTTTCTCCTTGATCAGCCACTTCTTCGCCATGGCCTGAATGTCAGCAGGCGTCACCGCCTCGACCTCAGCCTTGCGCGTGCGGATAGCGGTCAAATCGCGCGGATCGGCCTGAATGCCGGGCAGGGCGCCGATCCAGTAGCCATTCGTTTTGACCTGAACGTCGTAGCGATCCAGCACCGGCTTGCGCGCGCGCAGAAGTTCGTCGGCTTCCACGGGCTTGGCTTTCAGGTCTTCGGCAATGGCCAGAAGCGAGTCATAGAAGGTCTGATCGACTTCGGGTTTCACCGTCGCCTGGGCCGCCAGATAGCCATAACCCTTGAAGGTGTTGGACATCACACTGCCCGCCGAGGAGCCGTAGGACGCCCCCTGCTTTTCGCGGATTTCGTCGATCAGGCGCAGCGTCATGACTTCGGCCAGCATTTCGGTGGCACGGGCCTGCTTCGTATCGGCGAAGAAGTCCGTGGTTGGCCAGGCGACGTAGCTGAGGTTCTGATCGGCGCGACCATTGTGAGTGAGGACCTGATGCAGGTTGGTCGTGGGGAAGCGAAGTGTATCGGCCCCCTTGACCGGCGCGACGGTTTCGGCGCGCTTGGGCAGGGTGGCGAAGGTGGTTTCCAGTACCTTCTTGGCGTCTTCGACCGTGATGTCACCGACAATGGTGATTTCGATAGGGGCTGTGGAAAGGATACCGGTGACCAGCGCCTTGGCATCATCATTCTTCACCGCCAGAGCCGCGTCCTTTTCCGGCAGGCCGAAGCGGGTATCCCCATTGCGCAGCAGGCGCGGGGCCTTGGTCGAGAAGACGCTGTTGGGTGTTGAAGACAGGGTCTGGTAATAGTTGGGCAGGAAGGATTTCAGACGATCCAGCGCCTCCGGACGATAGGCCGTGTCGGTGACGAAGGCCGTCAGCACCTGCATTTGAAGCGCGAAATCGGCCGGGGTGGTTCCGCCGGACAGTGTGGCCGCCTCTTCACCGATGCCGAAATTGGCGCCATAGATGCGTCCGGCCAGCGTGTCCTTGATCTCTTCGGAATCGAGTTTGCCCAGACCGCCGTCGAAGACGCCGACCCAGTTGGCGGCCTGTAGCGGCAGGGCCTTGTCCTGTCCGATGGCGGTCAGGCCACCATTGAAGCGGACATTGACCAGAATTTCATTGTCCTTGAACGTCGTCGGCTTGATATTGACCTTCACGCCGTTGGCATAGGCCAGTTCGGTGACGCCAATATCGGACAGCACCGTTTCCTTACTGATCAAGGCCGGGGCCTTGCCAAAGGTTTCGTAAGGCCAGGCCTTCTTGACCGAGACCGCCGGTTTTTCAACGGCTTTGGCCTTGATGGCCTCATACGACGCCAGCATGGCCGGCTTGTCGAAGCCGCCCAGATCGGACGCCCAGTGCGTCAGAAGCGGGCCGTCACCGGAAAACAGCGTCTTGGCGCGGGCACTGACCGCCGGGGCGGTAAGGCGGCCCTTGATGCTGTTGAAGAAGGCGAGGTTCTGGCTGGGGGCCGTCATGACCTCCTTGTCTGCCACAGAACCGACCAGCGCATTGACGATGGCGCCGGTATTGCGCGTCTTTTCGCCCTTGGCCTGTGCCTCTAGGCTTGCGGCCATCTCGGACAGTTCGCGGGTCACCTCATCTTCGGTCACGCCATAGGTTTCGAACTGGCGCACCATGGTGAAGGCCTGCTCAAAAGCGTCCTTTTCCTTGCCGGGCTTGGGCGTGATGCTGACGCTGAGGGTCTCGGCGGTCTTGGCGACTGTGTCGTCGCCGGCCCCGGCGGCGGCAAAGGCGCTTTCGGGGGACTTAGCCTGACGCTCAAGGCGCTGGTTGAGGATGGACAGGGTTAGGTTATCGAGCGTGTCGTCGAAGTCTCTGGCCTGCGTTTCCCATGCATCGTCGAACGGCTTGAACCACGTCACCTGCATGGATTTGCTGAGGCCCGGCTCGACATAGGTATAGGCCGAGGCCTTTTGTGGCGTGTAGGTGCCAAAGCTCAGCTTATCCAGCGGGCGCTTGGAACGGGGTGTCAGGTCCGAGAATTTCGCCTTGATCTTGGCTTCGATGGCGTCGGCATCGACATCACCGGCCACCACGACCGTAGTGAGTTCCGGGCGGTAGAAGTCGTTATAATAGTCGATAAAGGCCTGAGCCGGGGCCTCGGCGATGACTTTGGTCGAACCGATGGGCAGGCGGTGGCCATAGAGCTGACCCGGGAAGGCGGCCTTGGCCCATTCGACATAGGCGCGGAAGCCCGGCGAATTGCGCGCGCGCTCTTCGCCCAGCACCACGCCGCGCTCACGGTCGATGGCCTTGGGGTCTAGTGTCAGATTACCCGCTGTCTCACGGAACAGGAACAGGCCCGTGTCGATGATCTCTTCGTCATTCTTGGGCAGGTCCAGCATGTAGACCGTCTCATCGAACGAGGTGTAGGCATTGGTGTCCGGGCCGAACTTGAGGCCGTGACGCTCAAGGATCTTGACCATGTCGCCTTCGGGCACATTCTTCGAGCCGTTGAAAGCCATGTGCTCAAGGAAGTGGGCGAGGCCGAGCTGTTGCTCCGACTCCATCAACGAGCCGGTGCCAAAACGCATACGCAGGGCAACGACTCCCGGCGGCGTCTTGTTCGGATAGATGATGTAGGTGAGGCCGTTGGGCAGGCGACCGAAACGCGCCTGAGGGTCGGGTGTGATGTCCGAATGGGTCTGCGCGAACTCGATGCCGCCCGGCAGGACCGCCGGTGCCTTAGGCGCCGTCTGAGCGTAGGCCACAGGCGTCAGCGCCGTCGCCGACAAAAGCCCGCTGGACAGGGCGGCAACCGTTGCGGCGGTCAGGAATTGGCTACGTATCGACATGAAAAGGTCGCCCCTCATAGGAAAATGTGGAGCGACCTTTTCAAAGTTTTGCGGCTGAATAAAGTTACGAAATCGTAATGTAGGTAACGACCTAGTTCTTGCCATTCCCCGACACGTAATAGGTCGCGGTATTGCCAATGGCACGGCTGGTCGAGACAATGGCCCGGCCCGATCCGCCGATGGTCGTTGTTGTCGAAGCCGACACGTTGGCATTGTTGACCTGAGAGTTGCGCACGGTCATGTCCGCTTCGCATTCGGCACAGGCATAGGCATAGGCCGAGTTGCCCGTCGCTTCGGCGGTGACATAGGCGTCATAACCCGTATGACCTTCAAAGCTCGCTTGAACGTCGATCGGACCGTCGTTGAACTGCTCGGTATTGATGTTCACGTACTTGTCGCCGTTACCTGCGGTCAGGCTGTTGCCGACGCCGGTCGCGGTGGAGTGCATCTCACCATATTCATACCCGGTCAGAACGCTCATCGACTGCACCTGACCGCCATTGGCCTGACGCGTGTCGGTGACCAGCGAACCGCCCGTATTGTAGAGCGTCACTGTGTTGGCGGCGGCGTCCGACTGCGTGGCCATGTGCCAGGCATTGCCCGCATTGGCCGAGACGTAAGATTCCGTGCGTCCGCTCGAGTCCTGTGTGACCGTATGCTCCTGCGAGCCGCGATCGGTAGAGTTCGAAGCGTAGTAGTTGTTCATCGCCGAGGCGGTGTACAGGTTCGGTGAGGGCGAATAGTGCAGCACCACGCCGGTGCGGGCACGCGCTTCGGCATCGGACTGCTGATGCGCGGTCGATTCCAGACGGCCATTCGTCACCTCATAGGCCTGATGGTTGGTGACCGCGACCGTGTTGATCTCACCTGACTCATAGATAGAGTTGTTGGGTGAGTTGACCTGCGTATCGGCGTGGACATTGACCGCATCGACATACTGCTGGGTATTGGCCACCAGCTTGCCGTCTGTGGTCGTGCCCGCGCCGTAATTTCCGACGGCCTGCGTCGTCATATAAAGCGGCGTGCCCAGCGATTTACGGTAATCTTCAGGAGCTGCCGTGCCGTTGACCGTAGCCGTGGCCGTGACATTGCCCTGAAGCACCTGAACAGAGGTCAGCTTCGCATCGACCTGTTCATTGCCGGCCGTCACCGCATTGCCGTGGCCCGACGTCTCGACCTTGAGAAGGTCGTAGTTTTCAACCACGTTCAGGGTCTGAGCGGAGAAAATGTCGCCGGTCTGCACCTGATCATTGGTGATGTCGAGCCCGCCCGAAGACGGTGTCGTCGTCTGACTAGTAGCGGCCGTCGCCAGAGTTGCGGTTGCGAGTATTGTGCCAACGGCTAGGATCTTCGCGCGTACCCGCATTGTTGGTCTCCAGATTGTTATAGGCCGGGGTGTAGCCGCCGGTCTTGCCCAGCGTGGCGTCGTTGAGGAAGTCGTCCTTGGGGTTCAGGCAGATTTCGGGGCCTTGCACCCCATAGAGGTTGGCCATGAATTCCAGCGTGGCGCGTTCAATCAGGGCACGCACGGCCAGTTGCATGGGCTCAAGCCCGCCTTCGCCCGCCGAAACGTCGAAGATGTTACCGTTGAAGAAGTCGAACACGCCGGCCTTGATTTCGCGGCCGATGATCTGCTTCTGGTAAGAGATGACATCCACCACTTCCAGTGTGCGGGTATCGACCAGACGCAGGTCGAGCGCGACATTCATCACATAGAGACGGCCATTGACGATGCCCTTGGTATCGCGAGCGTCAGCGTCGCCGACATAGGCGTCGATGCCGGAAGAGCGGATATTGTAGTTCAGCTCGGTGATGCCGCCCACGATATGAAAGTCGGAACCGGCGATCTGACCCGCCATGATGCGGCGGTATTCGCCAGCTTCGGTCGGGTTGGCGACCTCATTATCGGTGATCAGTTTGTTGTTGGTGTACTTCAGCTCCAGCTCCGACACCGACGTATCGAAACGCTCGACCTGACGCGCGCCGGACTTGGCCAGAGCGGTCATCGCCATCAGCGACGCACCCTGAGTGATCTTGCGACCCCCTTCGTATTCTACCTTGCCGGTGTAGTCCGAGATGCGGCCCACCGCCATGCGAGGCGAGGCGAGGCTATGCTTGCGGGCATAGGAGCCGAGGCAGACCAGAGCGTCCGAATAGGCGGTCGGGTTGGCCGTCACCGGGGCATTGCCAATCGGCTTGGCATAGACGCCAGACGGACCCGCGACCGGCGACACACAGGCCGACAAGGTCATGGCGCCCGCCGCCAGAGCGATCAGGCTGAGGCCACGACGCACGCGGCGCGACGATTTCTTCGTATCAGAAGCCATTGAGATTTCCTGTAATGTCCGTGCCAGTGGCACCCGTGGCGGTTTGGTTGCCATTGGTGGCCGTGACGTTGCCGTTGTTGGTCTGGGTCGAATTGACGATGACGGTGTTGTAGTTGCCGTTGACGACAACCGAGAGGTTGTTGCCGATGGCGGTGGCCCCACCCACGGCGCCGGCGCCGGAGTAGCTGTCGCCCGCGCCATAGGTCATCGACTTGGAATAGACACTCTGATCGCCGCCGGTGACGATGACGCCATCCAGCAGCACACGGTTGCCATTGGCATCACGCGTCGAAGGGTCGATGGCGCGCTCCTCCTGACCGCGGGTACGGCCATAGCCGGTTTCAAAGCCGCTTGAGGTCGTACTCATGGTCTGCGCCAAGGCCGGGGCCCCGGTGAGGACGACGAGGCCTGCGGTGGCTGCGGCTATCTTGTTAAACGCCATGTTGGGCTCCTGTCAGGCTTGCGCCTTCACTTAAGAGGCGAAAAGCAAATTGGATGCCACTGTGACCGCGAACCTTAAAAATTGGGTATATTTTGTCTTGAAAATCGCTAAAGGGTTTCAAAATCAGGGGTTAAGGGCTTCGCAAAGCGCTTTGCGGCTCTATATTTGCGCCTCAACCAGCCGATGGACGCTGTAGCCGCACAAGGGTTGCCTATGAATGAGACGACAAAAGAGCCGTTTTTCACGGCACCCTGGCCGGCCGTAGTCCTCAGCGGGCTCATTTTGGCACTGTTCGCCCTGCAATCTCAATTCGATACAAACGGCGATCTGGTCTATATGCTGGGCCTCAATCCGCGCCTTTTGTGGAAGTACGACACCTACTACGCCCTGTTTACCACCTTGTTCCTGCACGGGAGCTGGATACACGCCGGAATGAATGCCGCCCTGGGACTGGCCTTTGCCAGCGGCGTCGCGCGCGTTTTTGGCACACGTATCGGTGGTGCGGCACTCTTCTATATATACTACCTGTTCTGTGGCGTGCTGGCCGGGGTGGTCTATTGCGCGATCTTCCCGGATCGTAACGTCCTTCTGATCGGCGCGTCTGGTGCCATTTCAGGGCTGATGGGGGCGGCCATCCGCATCGGCCCCGGCTATATGCTTCCCTTCACTGACCGCGGGGTGATGGGGATGACGATCGCGTGGACCGCTATCAATATCTTGTCGGCCTTCATCAGCATCATTCCGGCCGCGGGCACCATTGCCTGGGAAGTGCACCTGATCGGTTACGCCATTGGCCTTCTGACCATAGGGGTCTGGATGCGCCTGTTCCGGCCGCGTTTCTTCAGCGCCTAATTTCCCGTAAAGAGACGTCTCACGTAAAATTGACATCGGGGTCAAATTAAGGCCTTGCCGTCTTAACGTCTTCGCATAACCCTGCTCTCTTGCTTCGGACACTGGGAGGTCCGGCTATAAAGGGAGAGAGCCTATGCTGATCAATCAGCTTTTAAACGCCAAAGGGCATCAGGTCTTCACCGTATCCCCCGAAGATACAGTGGCCGCAGTATCCGCCCTTCTACATACGCGCAAGGTCGGGGCGTTTGTGGTCGCCGACCGTTTGGGGCGTGTCGCCGGCATCGTATCTGAACGCGACATCATAGGGGCGCTGGCGCAAAAGGGGGCTTTGGCTCTTGATCTGCGGGTTCAGGACATCATGACGACAGATGTGATCGTCGCGCGTCTGGGTGAGACCGTGGACTCTCTCCTTGAGCGCATGACCGACCGCCGTATCCGCCATCTGCCGGTGATGGAAGGCCCCAAGCTCACGGGCATCGTTTCTATTGGGGATCTGGTCAAGGCGAAGATCGCTCAGGCCGAACACGAG